>CAMZEK010000022.1 GCA_947305795.1 uncultured Bacteroidales bacterium
GCGCCAAGGTCGAAAACGGCATCCTCGACATCGTCATCCCGAAGGTGACCGTCGAAGAGAAGAAACAAGCCGTCCAAACCATTGAAATTGGCTAAAGGAAGGGGCTTATCAAAAAAATCGGGGCGGAATATTCCGCCCCGATTTTTTTTGTACTTTTGCCGCAAAATATACAGCCTATGAAAAAAGCGTTTTTACTCACTTTAATGATCATTTTGGCCTTTTTGCAAGCCTTTTCGCAAGAAAAAAAGCCTTTCGTCACCCTTGACAATCTGCAGTTGAACACCCGTGCCGACTTCACCCTCGACTACCATTTGGACAACGACAGCATCGACCACGGCTTTGCTGGAAAATACTTGGTCGTTGCTTTGGATGGCACCATCGGCAAAAAGTTCTCCTACCACCTGCGCCAGCGCCTCAACACACCCAACATCAACTTCGCCAACACCTTCTTCCAAGGCACCGACTGGGCCTACCTTAACTGGCATTTCACGGACAATCTCTTCCTTTCCGCTGGTAAACAAGTGGTTGCCATTGGTGGTTGGGAATACGACTCCGACCCCATTGACATCTATTATGGCACCGAATTCTGGAACACGGTATGCTGCTACGAGGTAGGTGCATCTTTCAATTTCAAGGACAATTCTGGCAAAAACCATGTGCTGTTCCAAGTGTGCAACTCGCCCTTCATCAACGCAGCCATGCAAAGCATCTACGCCTACAACCTGATGTGGTACGGTGACTTTAACGTCTTCAAGACGACCTATTCTATCAATATGATTGAATACCAACCTGGCAAGTTCATCAACTACATCGCTTTGGGCAACAAGCTGCAATTCAAGGGCGTAGAGATGTATCTTGACATCATCAACCGCGCTTCCTTCGAACAAACCCATTTCTTCGGTCAGGACATCACCGCCATTTTCGGCATCGGCTTCGACATCGGCAAAAAATGGATTGTGTTCACCAAGGCAGGCTACGACTACAACCAAGCCCAGCTGCCCAACACCGAACCATACGACCAATATGTGGTTCCTGGAAAAAAGGTTGATTTCGAGAGCATTGGCTTTGAGTTTTATCCCTTGGGCGACCGCAGTCTGCGCCTCCACTTGTGCGGCTCACACACCAGTTCAGACGGCGACAGCAAGTTCCAAGCCAACCTCGGCCTCACTTGGAAAGTCGATTTACTTCATGCATTGAAAAAATAATCCGTCATGGCTAAAACGAAATACAACACCGTAAAACGGAACACCCTCAACTACCACGAGAGGGTGGAAAGAATCTTCAAGAAATTCGAGGAAAAACTGAAACGTCCTTTGAAGTTCACTACCAAGCGCAGCTTCGAGGCCATCATTTTCCTCATCATTTTCTTCGCCTTCTTTGGGCTGTTGGCCTACAAGATGACGCTGCCCAAGATGCTGAACACTTTCATGCAGACGGCCTACCACCTGCTATTGGAAACTGTGTTCTACATCATGGCCATCTGCGTGCTGATGGGCGCCATCAGCAAGATGCTCGTCGAGTTTGGCGTGGTGCGCCTGTTGGAGAACCTGCTCCGTCCACTGATGAAGCCGCTCTACAACCTTCCGGGCGTGGCGGCACTGGGTGCCATCATGACTTTCTTGAGCGACAATCCTGCCATCATCACCTTGGCACATGACAAGAACTTCAACCGCTATTTCAAAAAGTACCAACTCGTCTCGCTGACCAACTTCGGAACGGCCTTCGGGATGGGTTTGGTGGTGGTCGCGTTCATGACGGGCTTAGGCTTCGGCAAGGGTGCCTTGATTGGCGTGGCCGGTGCGGTCATCGGAAGCATTGTTTCCACCCGTTTGATGCAACGCTCCACCCTGAAAGCCTATCCCGAATTGGATGCACCAGTCGATGAAGGGTTTGGTGGCGACGAACAGCAGATCACCTTCAAGAGCGAAGGCAGCGTGTTCATGCGTTTCCTCAACTCACTGCTTGACGGCGGCAAGGACGGCGTCAACATCGGTTTCGCCATCATTCCAGGCGTGCTTTGCATCTCCACCATCGTGATGATGCTGACCTTCGGCGCAGCGGGCGAAAATGGCGAATATCTCGGCGTGGCCTACGAAGGCGTTCCCGTCATCAGTTGGGCGGCCAATAAAGTCAACTTCATCTTCGACTGGCTCTTCGGTTTCAAATACGGCGCCTTGATTTCCTTCCCCATGACGGCCCTCGGCGCCGTGGGAGCCGCCATCGGCTTGGTGCCGCGTTTCATCGCTGAAGGCATCATCAACAACAACGCCATTGCTGTGTTCACCGCCATCGGCATGTGTTGGAGCGGGTTCCTCAGCACCCATGCTGCCATGCTTGACAGCCTCGGCTACCGCAAGCTCATCGGCAAAGCCATCGGCGCACACACCATCGGTGGCCTTTGCGCAGGCATCGCAGCACATTGGCTGTATGTGTTGCTGGCACTGATATTCTAACGAACCAGTAGAGACAGAGTGCACACCGTCTCTACAAACCGAATCCAGACAGACCAAAATAAGAAAAGCGGCCCGAAAGCCGCTTTTCAACATAACATAACCATTAAATTATCCTTTCTTTGCCCCCAAACTGTAAGTCAGGTTGAAGCGCAATGTATTCTCCAATGGGTTGCTTCCCACTACAGTAGAAACTGGAATCAAGTAGGAGACGTCAAGACCAAACACATTGTATTTCAGTGCGGCGCCCAGGGTGACATACTTACGGTTGCCCTTCAGCGCGGTCTCATTGAAATAGCCAGCGCGGACAGCAAAAATATTGTTATACCAATACTCAACACCAACGCCAATGTTGATTTCGCAAAGCTCCTCATAGAACTTGCCGTAGTGCTCCCACTCACCAGTATAAGTATTGTAACCCGCTCCTGGTGCATCGTAGAATGACTGAATCATGCCGCGCACGACGGAAACGTTGTTGTCGTAACCATATTGGATTTGATAAGTTCCCGTGTTGGGGTCGATGATAGGTTGACCTGAGAGGGAGTCTCTGGCAATGACTGGCGGTGTAGGCACCAACAGCTTGGAAAATTCCAGGTTGAAAGCCAATGAATTGTACTCATTGAGTTCAAGTTTCAGGCTGGGGCCCAAACGCAAAGTGGTCGGGATAAAGTCTCTCTTGTCGGAAATACCGTCATAGCTGATTTTACTACCAATGTTGTTGATGGCAATACCCCAAGCGAAATCGGCATCCATGGTTTTGAACCATTCCACAGGGCGTTTGTAATACACACCGATGTCGGCAGCCACTGAAATACCTGGACGAGGATTGCTGTTATTGGTACCTATGTTTTGCGTCAGGTTGGAATAGATGAAACGACCTGAAACGGCACCCGCAAGATAATCGCCGAGCATACGTGAATAGGTAGCGTCAAAAGCCCATTCGTTTGGCCTATAATCACCCAAATAGTTATTGGCCTCATCCCTAAACTCGATGGAACCGCAACTGAAATAACGCAATGTAGCAGCCACCGCCGAGCGGTCATTGATCTTATAGGCACCAGCCAAATAAGCGAGGTTCATATCGTTGACCAGATTCCTCAACCATGGACTGTAACCCAAACCGATGCTCAGCTTATCCTTCAAGTAGACATACTTGGCAGGGTTGTAGTTCATGGAATAGACGTCTGGGTCGGTAGCCACGCCACAATCGCCCATGGAACCGCCACGTGCATCGGGAGCAATGGAAACAAACGGAACAGCTGTAGTGATGACATTGGGGGCGTATCCACCCAATTTATAGCCTTGTCCGAATGAATTGGCCGCAATTAAAATGAAGGCGGCAAGAAAAAGTCTTCTGATTTTCATATTCTGTTTGATTTTTTGAATTGCAAAGATAACGATTATTCAGGTCGCTTATTGTATGGATGAAAAAAATTTCTTTTTGCATTATCGGGAAATCATCATACGCTGGCTCACCGTGCGCGACTTGCCCTGTTGGTCACTCAGTGTAAGACGATAGAGATAGACACCTGTGGGCAGTGCGTTGCCTGCATTGTCACGTCCATTCCACTTCAATGGTTCAAGTTGTCCATCGCTAGTCAACGAAAGGTCTTTTGAAACCGATACCAACTTGCGCCCCATGAGGTCGAACACCTCCATGTTCACATGAAAACCACCCTCGTCGCCCACATGTATCATGGTGATATAAGTTTCCTCATTAAAAGGATTGGGATAGTTGCGCACACCCGCAAGGAACAGGTCGCCGCCAACGGTGAACCACACCTTTGCAGTTGAAGGGTTATTCTGCATATCCCACACCTTCAGCACGAACTCATAGGTGCCTTCCGTCAAGTCGGTGACAGGGATGACAATACGGCCACGACGGAAGTCGTCCATGGCCGGCTCATATTGCTCGTTCAAAATCAAATTGTCGTAGGCCGGCAAGTTGCTGCTGAGCGTGATGTCGCGACCAATGCTGAAATCATAGTGATAGATGCCCTGCGCATCATAGAGATTGGCATAGAGTGTGCCTTGTCTATCGGCCACATCGCCATTCTGGAATTCGGGGGAATTCCAATAAAAGCTGATTTGCGGGCCTTCGTTGTCGGGCAACATGGCTGGGTCGGTGCCCCCTAAAGTAATGCGTTCAAATGCACCTTGGGCATCAAGGCAGCGAATGGAGTCGTATGCATAGTAACTGATCCGGCAGATGCCATCGTCAGGCTTGATGTCGGAAGGCACCTGGAAAGTGGCCGCAAACTTACCTGAACGCACGCTGACGCAACCTTGATAAAGCACATCCTTGTGTTGATAATACGTCGTCGAAGGATTGGCAACAGGAATGATTTTCGACTTTTGTCCAAAGAGACGAAGCCACAGCTTGCCGTTGAAATCGGCATCAATACGGCCAGCCGTGCCCCTAATTTCGCCCTCCACGCTGACCATGCTCATGGCATGGATTCCAGTATCAAACGAATTGGCATCTTTACCATTGATCTTCAACGTAGCGACTTCCTCCTGTGGTATCGCAATGCGCAAAGCCGGGTCGCCGATGAGGAGATACATGATGTTCTTGTTGACCTCGTTGGTCGTTGAATAATTGGTCATGTCGTTTTTGCTCAGCCTCACAATATCGCCAAAGCGCAAAGGCTTGTCCTCATCATCACGCAAATACACCACTTTTGTATAAGCCTTAGAAAGAATCTTATTGCTACCTGCCTGCGTGGGACGACATGAAGTGAACAAAGCCCCTGCCCCACCATCGGGCAACAAGAAAACCTGCTCACCTGCCGAGATCACCAAAGGATCGTCGTATTTGGTGAATTCGCAAGTAGCCGTAAACAGGAAGGGAAGTTGGTTGCGATTGTGCAATTGCGGAAAATCCGAGAGGTAGAACAACTTCTTGTCGGTCAAGCCCTTCACCCCACCATGGCCTGAATAGGTCATCATGAGGAAACCCTTATCGAATGCGGTCATCAATTCATCATGCGCCTGCGGAATTTCCTCTCCCGAAGTCGTATTGACGATGGAATAAGCGTCGGCATAAATCTTTTCGGCATTCATGGAATGGAACAACGTATCCATCATCATGGCGCAGAGTTCGGTGGATATCAAATACTGCTGGCTCGCATCGTCACCAGCCATAAACAGGTGATTGGTCTTCCATTCGCCATAGTTGTTGGCAAGGTCATGATAACGCCGGATTTTGGCTATGACCGCGTCGGCTTCTGTTGTGGTTAAAACGGGTAAGCGGCCAATGCCCAAATCGAGTTTGCCGGCACTATTCAAGCCTTCATTCTCGTCCATCAAGCCGAAAAAGTCATCGGTGCAAAAGCTCAGCATGTATTCAGGTTTCTCCATGGTTTCGTAACAAGGAACCATGTTGCGATTGTATCCTTTAATGTCCCTGAAGTCGAACGAAGCCCGGCCAAAAAGCGTCACATACTTCAATTGTCCACCGCATCTGCGATACACCATGCGAATGAAATCACGGATACCCGAAGGGTCTGTGGTACCCGTGGAAAACTCATTGTAAATCTCCTTGACGTTCACCACAACACTCGTCAAGCCATCCATTTCTTCATGGAACTGAGCCAACTCAAAGGCTTGTTGCAAAAAGTCAGGCGCAGTGATGATGAGCATGTCAGCACTCGTGATGGCATGAAGGTCTTGGTTGGGAAGACTTGTCCACGAGGTAATAGGACGTATTCCTGCTGGTCTGAACATAAGATAACGCCGCTCGGTGCGTTCATCGGTGGCAAACACGAAATTACCCGAACTTTGGATGCACTCTTGCACAACGGGGTTAAGCGGCTCCGTGACGTCCCACAACTGGAAGTCAGTACTTGCGTTTTGAACCCAAATGGCGGTAACACCATACCCAAACTGATTGGTTATAAGACGAAAAGGGAAAGCACTTCCCACACGTTTCAACTGCCGCCAATAAAACATCTCCACATAATCCAAAAATAGCAGCGGGCCTTTCTCATGGGGATAAAGACGCAACGAGAAAAGTAATGTATCGCTATCGCTGAGAATCTGCCTATCGACAGTGGCCGCATTGCCATAATGGTATCCATCGTTCGACACAGCTGATATACTGCCATTGCTGACCAAAACATTATCATTGACCCACATGTCATAATGCAGGGAAGTCTTTTTCATTCGACCCAAAACCGAAGCATTGATGTAAATCGGCTTGTCTTTCACCAAATTAGGCAAATAAAACGGGATTTCAAGCAAAGTGTCCTGCGTATCAAGCATCTCACCGAACCAGTTCTGCCCGATGGAATAGGGTGAAAACAGTTCCTTTTCGTGCCAAGTGAAATCAGGAAACTCCGTAATGAGCGTCGTGGCCCCTTCGACTGGGAGCGTGGATTTGTTTCCAATGCGAAGTCCATCCTCGCCACTGTCGACGCAAAGGTAATAGTAAGTCGAATCGGAATAATAGTTCCTTTGCCTTTCGTAGATTTTGCCCGTACTGGCCTTAAGCTTCCAACGTGTGGGTTCCTGACCATAAAACAGCACATAGTCACCTTCGTCAAAAGAGCCGTCTTCAGCTCCACTGACATAGATGGCCAACTCGTTCAAATCATCGGGCCTCGATTCTGAATTGCGCTCTGGCAGCCTACCACTAACATTGCCAAAAATCCGTATCTGGTTGGGATTGAGGTTTCCCATGTCGAAATTCATTGCCGAAAGGGTGGCATAATCGAGTTGATAGACACCTTCTTCCGCCACAGCCATCTTCACCCATGTATGCTGACTCAAGACGGAATGAGGCGCATTGTCCTGCGCGAAGCTCCTGCCGAAACACAATAGCAGCACGAGGATACCCGTTGAAACAATTTGTATGTTGGACTTTATCATAATAATCTTATTTTCATTTACTTAACACTAACTTTGAAACCACCGAAGCCGTTTCGCCTGCATCGTTGGTAGTGAGTATACGATAGATATAAACACCATTTTTGAGGTTTTCGCCACCTGCGCCACGTCCATTCCAACGTATGGGTGAAACACGCGTCGAAGAACCTCCCACGGTTTTATTAATACGGTGCACCCAACGACCCATGATGTCGAAGATGTCAATCTGCACCTGCAGGTTGTTGCCCACTTGGTTGTGCTCGAAGGTAAAACAAGTCTCTTCACAGAAGGGATTGGGGTAGTTGACAGGGTTCTCAATGCACATGCCGTCACTATGCACCACAGTGAAACGGATGGTAGCGGTGTTGGAATTGTTGTAGATGTCCCACACCTTCAGCGTGAGCGTATAGTCGCCGTCTTCAAGGCTTTGCAACCTATAGCTGAGATGGCCCTTGCCTGGATTGTCGATTTCAGAAACAAAATAATCGTTAAGGCAATAGGCTTCGTCTGAAGGTCCCGAAAGGGTGGCGACGATGTCATGCCCAATACCTGCACCCGTTGTGTTGATGCCGCTTTCGTCTTCGATGAAACCTAGTAGTGTAGGACTTTCGCCCGTCAGACCGCCACTGACAAAAAGGGTGTCATCGATGAACAGATTGATTTCCGGCGGATCGTTATCTACAAAAGCGTCATCATAGAAGCCTCCGATGACGAAGTCCTCGAATCTCCCATTTGCATCAGTGACATAGTCTGTGGCATAATAGCTGACCATGCCTTTCCCATAGCGATACGAAATGTCGCGCGGCACAATGAAACTGATAGTGAAACGGCCATTCTTCACCTCCGTCTTTCCATTGAAGATGATGCTGTTATACAACGCGAACGGGATGGCTCCCACTGAAGTTGACCCCAAAGTGCTCAGTTCGGCGGCCTTATCGTAAACGGTGACATGCACTACGCCATTGAAACTCGAAGCCACATTGCCGCTTAAGTCTTTCACCACACCTTCAATCTCCACTGGCCGCAAGGCACTGAGCGTATCACTAATGCTCACCGTTTCCACTTTCCATTTCGGATAAGCCAACCGCAAAACCGGATCTCCGAAAAAGACATAGCGTTTTTCATCCATTCTACCTGTTGTTTTCGCCATGCGATAAACGTCGCCTAATCGCGGATGCTCTCCCCCACTGAATCCCAACAAATTATTGTATATGCCCAATATAAACTGCTTATTCGCTCCACCGTCAGTAAGCCTCGATGTGGTGAACATGGCAATCATACCGCCATAAGGGTTCAGGAAGGAATACTCACCTAATGAAGTTCGAGTATGATCGTCGTACCGGCTGAACTCACAAGTGCCCGTAATCATCAGCGGATACATCGGTGCATTGCGCCACGCATCGACATCCTTCCTTTGGAGGATGCGTTCTTCGGCCAACTGAACTTCGCCACCATGTCCAACATAATTCATCACGAGCGTACCTCTTTCCATCCTACTATTGATGGCAGCATTTACCTCGGGACAAATCTCGCCCCCTGGAGAGCTTTGCTGCTGGTAGGCATCCAAATAGATTTTGTCAATCACCGCAGCCTCGCCGCCCATGTTGCGCAGCCTTGTTATCACACTCTCAGCCGTTTCCACAAAGCCACCCTCATCATCGGTGAAGAAAGTAATTGTGTTTCGCCAAGGTTGCATGGTATTGGCATCCTTGACAATGTAACGCTCAATCTTGTCCACCATCTGCGTGGCCTGTTCCAAAGTGCTAACGGGAAAACGCCCGATGCCAATGTCAGCCAATGAAGCATCGATGTTGCCTTCGTTTTCATCCATGCAACCAAAGAAATCGTCCGTGACGTATGTTGCGCCCATATGAAGAGAAGCCACGGTTTCATAAGCCGGCACAAAGTCCACAATCTCCGTGCGGTTCTTGTAGTCGTAGGAGCAATCGCCCAAGAGAAGCAGATATTTCAGATTTCGGCCTGGGCTGCTGTCGAGATAGAGCATCCGGCAGAAGTCGCGAATAGCCGAAATGTCTTTGGCACCACACGAAAACTCATTGTAAATCAGTTCTGGCGTAGTGATGAAGATATTCAGGTCAGGGTCAAGCTGAGCATGGATGATCTTCAGTCTCTCGGCTTGCGGTAAAAAATCGGCATAACTGAGGATGACAAAATCCACATCACGGATGCCGTGCAGATTCTGGTTGGCGATTTTTCCAAACGTCTTTGCCGTGCAATAAGCGTTACCGTTGAAAGCGACGAATTCGTTGTCCTGATTGCCATTCACCTTAAAGGCGAGCACAGAATTGTTGAGTTGTCCTTTCACGATGGATGGTGCCACGGGGTCGGTGACATTCCAAACCTGAAGCTGTTGCGAAGCACCCGAGAGTCGGTATTCGTACACCTTATTAATATCACCTGCCTCTGGATTGCGAAACAGCATCTGCGAGCCTGTAAAACTCAAGCTACGCCACACGTTGAGAGCCAAATAATCCACATAACCCTCCGAAACGGAACTGGGCGCGGCGATGTGTTTTAACGTCACGCCTACTGTTGCGCCCTGTTGACGACTCGTAATCCAACCGCCCACGTTATAAGCATAGGCATAGGCATTCGCCGTAGTGGTTGCAATGGAATAAGTGGCCATTTTGTTGCCGTCCACATAGACCTCAAAGCTGGCTGGCTTGTAATTTCTTCCTGCCAATTCCGCTCTCAACGTGAGATTACGCGAAGTGATTGCATTAGGAAAACTAAAACTGTAAGATTTACTCGTCGTGCCATCCATCTTATCACCATAGTAGGTACGTCCCACTTTTCTCAAGTTATAATCCTTCGCTTCATATACCTGATAATCAAGGAATTCAGAAACCGTTGCATGGACAGCACCCGAAGCACCCACGACTTCACTGATGCGTTTACCATTGCCCAATCCAGTTACAACGAAAGCATACGAATAGTCATCGTAGGGATTCGGTTGATGCTCATATATACCGCGTGATGCATTGTATCGCCAGCAGAGCGGTCCGCGACCATAAAAAAGGATGTAGTCGTTTTGGTCGAAGCGTCCATCCGACTCGCCATAAACGTAAATCGGAATCTCCACCAAATCGTCATGGCGCGCCTCGGCATTCAGTTCAGGCAACACACCACCGCCATTGTGATAAATGCGAATCGTGCGAGGGTCAAGGCCAGAGAGGTTGATTCCCAGACTATTCAAGTCATTATAAGTCAGTTTGTAAATACCCGTTTCGGAAAGCCCGATTTTGTACCAATCGCCTGAAGCCATCGCCGAACGATCTACATAAACAGGATTCGTTTTAAACTGACTGAAATCAGGAGTCAATGACACTGAAAGTGTTGCTGAAAGTAGCTTCTCGTAAAGATCTCCCGATTGTCTAAAAGGCGTGATACGCACGTTCAGCAAAGCCTCATCGCGCGAGCGCAACACTCTTGCTTCAAGTTCAAAATCAGCATTGTATGCATAATCCTTGGCAATTTGATGCTCCTCGTTGGAAAGTGGCAATGTTTTCACTTCCAATAGCTCGACTTGGACACTCACTTGGTCATCAAAAATGGGGAAAGACTGCACAAAAACAGGCATGGCGCAGTCGTAACGTCCTGACTCAAGCGATATACATAATAATGAATCGTATGGGGTTTGATTTTCGGTGACACCGTTCCACTGCAAATTAATAGGGTAACGTTGCACCAATTGCGCATGGGCAAAAGTCGTCACCAAAAGCATCAAAAACACAGCACCAAGTCGCCTATAACGTTCACTCACGACTGAATGATTTTTTAAAACACTAAATTTCAACATACTACAAAATTCAACAAAGGTTTTCCTCTTTCATGATTTAAAAAACGAAAATACATCTTTTTTATTGTAGCAACGCTTTCTGTCGCAAAAAAAAGATTTTTTCCACAAAAACGCTCTCTAATTCAAAAAAAGGTCGTAAAATTGCACGCTTTTTCGTGCCAAGCGAAAAAAAATGAATTTGCCAGACAATAAAACAGACTGATTGTAGTTAATAGATAACAAATCAAACCGAAAAAATGTATAAGAAAACAGGATTCAAGACCTTAGCAGTCATCGTTTTGGCAGGATTACTCACGGTTTCCTGCTCCAAGAAATCATCGAGAACGACGGGTTGGGCTTACAATGACGCCAACAATGGCGGTTTTGAAGTCGCTCAAGTCAACGACCAAGAAATCGGGCCTGGCCTGATTGCCATCGAAGGCGGCACGTTCGTTATGGGTGCAACCACCGACAACCTTACCTATTCGTGGGACAACATTCCACGCAAGGTCACGGTGCCCTCGTTCCTCATGGACCGCACAGAGGTGAGTAACGTGGACTACCGCGAGTACATTTATTGGCTAAACCGCGTTTATGGCCAAAACTATCCCCAAGTGGTACGCAATGCTGCGCCTGACACTTTGGTTTGGCGCGACCGTTTATCGTACAACGAGCCAATGGTCGAGATTTACTTCCGCCATCCCTCCTACAACGACTATCCAGTTGTCGGCGTGACATGGACCCAAGCCAATGACTATTGTGCTTGGCGTACCGACCGTGTCAACGAATTGATGCTCGTCGAGGCTGGCGTCCTCGATTGGGACCCGACCCAGCAAGACGAGGAGAACTTCAACACCGATGCTTATCTTGCGGGACAATACACTGGCAAGGTGAAGAACGGCAGGAAAGACCTCTCCAAAGGTGGCGATGGAATGCGTAACATCAGAATGGACGATGGTATTTTGCTTCCCTCCTACCGTCTTCCTACGGAAGCCGAATGGGAATATGCTGCTGTCGGACTGGTGGGTAATACCTCCAATGAAATCATTAGCGAGCGCAAGGTGTATCCTTGGAACGGCGACGGACTGCGCACCGACAACAAGAAATACTATGGCAGTTTCATGGCCAACTTCAAGAGAGGCCCTGGTGACTACATGGGTGTGGCTGGCTATCTGAACGACGGTGCTGCACTGCCTGCCCCAGTGGGTTCCTATTGGCCCAATGACTACGGTCTTTACAACATGGCTGGCAACGTTTCCGAGTGGTGCCAAGACGTTTACCGTCCTCTCTCCTTCGAAGACGTAGCTGACTACAGTCCCTTCCGTGGTAACGTGTTCACCATGAAGGCCGTTGACGACGAAGGTTTCCTCCTTCAGAAAGACTCCTTGGGTCGCATCAGAAGAGTGCCGATCCCACAAGAAGAAGCTGCAAAACGCCAAAACTACCGCACTAGCTTCAACACCAACTATGATGACGGTGACTACATGTCGGCCATCCGCAACCGTTGGAGCGACCCGCAAGACGACCAAAGCGTGTTCACGAGAGAAATGTACGAATATGCCACCAATGACCAAGCTGGTACCACCCTCATCAGCGATGAATCGAGGGTGTACAAAGGCGGTTCATGGGCCGACGGTCCGTACTACCTAAGTCCTGGCACGCGCCGCTACCTCAACCAAAACCAATCCGCCTCCACAATCGGTTTCCGTTGTGCGATGAACAAGGTGGGCAGTTCCTTTGCCAAGTAAAGTTTTGTTTTCATATGTATTTGGAGCCGTTTGAACATTCAGGCGGCTCTTTTTATTAAAGACAATCCCATGAATACCATAGAAACAATATACCAACACTATCTCAAGGCCTTTTCGGTCTCAACCGACAGCCGGAAAATCGAGAAAGATGCCGTTTTCTTTGCCTTGAAAGGCGAAAACTTCGATGCTAACGACTTCGCCCTGCAAGTAGCTGAAGCAGGTGTGGCGAGCCTCGTTGTTGCCGATCGCAAAGACCTACCCAATCATGAACGTATCCTCAAAGTAGAAGACTCGCTGAAAGCCCTTCAGGATTTGGCTGCTTACCATCGCCAACAAATGAAGGCCACCGTGCTCAGCATCACCGGCACCAACGGCAAGACGACCACCAAGGAACTCGTCTCGGCGGTACTGGCCCAAAAATACAACATCATCCATACGCAAGGTAACCTGAACAACCACATTGGCGTGCCACTCACCCTGCTGAGTATCAAGCCTGACACTGAGATTACCGTCGTGGAAATGGGTGCCAACCACCCTGGCGAAATCGACTTCCTCTGCCATATTGCCGACCCTGACTTCGGCCTTATTACCAACATCGGGAAAGCCCATTTGGAAGGTTTTGGCAGTTTCGAAGGTGTCATCAAGACCAAGACGGAGCTTTACCACCATATCAAGAGCCACGGAAAAGCCGTTTTCGTCAACCAAGGTAATCCGCTGCTTTGGGAACTCTCTGAGACACAGGAACGTATCTCTTACGGAAGACATTGCGCTGCCTTTTGTCCCGTTGCGCCCGCAAAATGCGACCCTTATCTGAGTGTCGTTTGGAGAAAGCGCCTCATCCAGACCCATTTGGTGGGCAGCTATAACTTCGAGAACGTGGCCGCCGCCATCGGAGTAGGACAATATTTTAAGGTCGAAGACGACAAGATTGTGGAAGCCTTGGAAGCCTACACGCCCACCAACAGCCGTTCACAAGTCATTGAGACCCAAAAGAATCGCATCCTCATGGATGCCTACAACGCCAACCCGACCTCCATGCGCGCCGCCTTGGTCAACTTCGCCAACATTTGCGGAGAAAACAGCCTTTTGATTTTGGGCGACATGCGCGAGTTGGGCACGGCCTCCGAGGAAGAGCACCGCGGCATCCTTGCCTTGATGAAGGAACTCGGCTACAAAGAAGCCATGCTCGTCGGACAGAATTTCTGCACCTACAATGAGAATGCCGGTTGGCAAACCTTCGATAAGGTCGGAGACTTGTGCCAATACCTTGAGAGCCATCCTATCAGCGGAAAGACGATACTCGCCAAAGGATCGCATAGCGTACAATTGGAGAAAGTGTTACCATTATTGTGACGGCCCTTCGACAGGCTCAGGGACCTGCAAAAGCGAAGGTCGTTAAGCCTGTCGAAATGCGAAGCATTCAACGAAGTTAAATCGAAGATTGGCTTACGCCGAATTAAAATTTCAACGAAGTTAAACGCCGACCTTAAAAGAAACCCATGAAAGAAACCACCGCCATAGGATTAATGTCGGGCAGCTCATTGGACGGGCTGGACCTCGCCCTTGTGCGCTTCAACACTGGGTACACAGACGCCCCGTCCGCAAAAGAACGCTACGAATTCCAAATCCTCAAAGCCGAGACCCTACCCTATCCTGAACATTGGAAAACGCAACTCTCCGAAGCCTTCCACAAGCGGCCTGAAGACTTGGTGCAGTTGGATAAGGACTATGGCAAATACTTGGGCGAGCAAGTGTTGACTTTTGCAAAAAAACACAATGTCACGCCTGATTTCGTGGCCTCGCATGGGCACACCATTTTCCACCGTCCTGAGGAACATTACACCCTGCAAATCGGCGACGGACAGGAGTTGGCCAAGGTCTGCGGTTTCACCGTCATCAACGATTTCCGCAGCGAGGATGTCAGCAAAGGCGGTCAAGGGGCACCGCTCGTGCCCATCGGCGACAAACTGCTTTTCAGCGACTATGAGATTTGCCTCAACATCGGCGGCATTGCCAACCTTTCGTATGACGAAAATGGTAAACGTATCGCCTACGACCTCTGCATCGCCAACCAAGCTTTGAACTACCTCGCCCAAATGCAAGGCCTCGACTACGACCGTGACGGCGAATTAGCCCACAGCGGCGAGGTGGACATCACGCTATTGAAGCAACTGAACAGACATCCTTTCTACGGACAGTTTCCGCCCAAGTCATTAGGTCGCGAATTCTTCGAAGCCAACCAAAAAGACCTTTTGCAAGGTCTTTCCGTTCCAGACATGTTGGCCACCTTCGTGGAACACATCGCTTTGCAAATCGCCTTACCCATCAGTTTCCTGCCCAAAGGCAAGATCTTATGCACTGGTGGCGGTGCCAGGAACAAGTTCCTCATCGAACGTCTACAAGCCCGCACGAAGCATGAGGTGGTCGTCCCCGAAAAACAGATTATTGACTATAAGGAAGCGCTTGTTTTCGCCTTCCTTGGCTTACTGCGATTGGAGGGGAAAACTAACGTTATGGCCTCGGTTACTGGGGCTGAAAGTGATAGTTGTAGTGGGAAGATTTGGAAATAATGCATGTTTCCAACAATCGCCAAGATAACAATTATGGACTACTACCAACAAATATTCAAACGAAAATCGTTCCATATCTTCAACTTTTTGGACAAGAAAGCGCTGACAAGTAGTGATTTAAATGGTCTTGAAACATTCATCAAATCAGTGACGCCGCTTTATCCTGAAATCAAAACAGAAATTCAAATCGTACCCGAATCGGAAACCACCTGCAAACGCGGCGGGGAGTATTGTATTTTGTTTTACAGCGAGGTGAAGGATGAATATTTGAGGAACATCGGTTATATCGGCGAACAGATTGACTTGTACCTTGCATCCGAAAGCATCGGTGCCTTGTGGTTCGGCATAGGGAAACCAAGAAACATGCAGGCAAACGGGCTTGACTTTGTGATCATGATGACCATCGCGAAAATGCCTGAAACGAAATTCCGCAAGGACATGTTCAAGGCCAAAAGAAAGCCTTTGGATGAGATTTGGCGTGGCGACCCGATGAACATTGCCAACATTGTCCGTTTCACGCCAAGTGCCTGCAACACACAGCCTTGGGTTGTGGAAAACACCGGAAAGGAACTGATGATATACCGTTTCAAGAAATCAGGCAAAAGAGGCATCATGCCTGCCGACAAAGTCGGCTATTACAACAAGATTGACATGGGCATTTTTCTTTTCATGCTTGAAACCTGCTTGAAACACGAAAACTATTATTATGAGAAAGCCTTGTTTGCGGATACGTCCGACGACAACACTGAAAAAACTTTGATTGCGAGATATTCATATTCAAAGGGATAAACCAGCGGAATCTATCAAAATTTTTGCGATTCCGCTGACTTACGCATATTTCATTGCATTTACAAGGGCTTTTTCCGACGTATTTTGTTTCTTAAAAACTATTTCCGTACTTTTGTCGTTTGATTCGTATATCAAACGCCCGTGTTCAAGAAAATCCTAAATACCTTTGGAACGAAGATGTTGGCTGCCGCGCTCAACTTCGTCATTGCCATTATCATCTCCCAGACCTTGGGCGACACGGGTAAAGGTACGCAGGCGCTGCTCCTGACCACCATCTCCTTCATCCTCATCTTCTCCGACATCGTCTGTGGCGCAAGCATCATCTACCTCGCTCCACGCCATTCGTTCAAGAAAATCCTGATGGCTTCAACGATATGGGCCGCCCTCATCGCCGTGGTGATGGGCTTCGCCATTTGGCTGTTCTATCCGAAGCTAGCTCCCGATTTGGTCGCGCATGTGGCCATACTTTCGTTCATTTCTTCGATTAGCAACATCAACTTCCGTTTCTTAGTCGGCAAGGAGGAAATCAAGAAAGCCAACTACAATACCCTGCTACAGCCCGTGCTACTGTCTTTGACGCTGGTCATTTATTACATCCTGCTCAAAAAGACCGACATCTACGGCTATGTCATCGGACTCTATGCCGCCTACGGAGGCACCTTCCTATTAGGCGTATGGATGTTACGGGAAGAGTATGCCAACCTGCGGAACGACACGGACAAAGATTACAAACCAGTTCTGAAAGACCTTTTCAAATACGGTTTTCTCAATCAGACTGGCCATTTCGTGCAGTTCTTCAACCTGCGGCTGAGTTATTACTTGTTGGATCGGTTCATCAATGTGGGACGCGTGGGCGTATTCTCCAACGCCCTCTCACTTGCCGAGTCCATTTGGATTATCAGCAACAGCATCGCCCTCGTGCAATACGCCCGCATCGCCAATGCCGACGACCGCGCTTATGCGCAAAAACTCACCTTGGATTTGAGCAAAATATGCCTGCTCGTTTCAGCCGTGGCCGTGCTGGTGCTTTGCCTGCTGCCGCCAACGGTTTATACCTTCGTTTTTGGCCCCGATTTTGGCGAAATGGCCGGTCTCATCCGCATCCTCGCGCCAGGCATCCTGCTCTATTGCGTTTTTCTCATCCTCGGACACTATTATTCGGGCATCGGGCGTTATCAGATGAACACCTTCGCCGCCCTCTGCGGACTGGTTGCCACCTTCGTCTGCGGCTTCACACTAATACCAAGCTACGATGTCATTGGTGCAGCCATTACCTCAGCGGTATCCTATACGGTCAATGCAATATTCCTGTTCGTGTTCTTCATGAAAGAATCTCACTTCAAAGGTCACGACTTCCTTCTGACCAAGAGCGAGATACAGAACTACATCGCCGAACTGAAACAACAATTCTTGAAACAACCTACTGGAAATGAATAAACTGAATAAACTCACCAAAGCCATTGGGCGCATCATCCGCCATCCTTACCTGCTCAATCTCGTTTTGCAAGACGAAAGCAGCAACAAGGAGGATGTCATCCGCAAATACGGCCTCAAAGATGGTCTGCCCGTCATCGAGATCAACGAACTTTTCCCTGATTTTGAGGAAGTTGCCAAGCCTTATGCCTATCTTTCGGGTGCCACCATGCCCATCGACATTGCTTTGTTGAGAGCCTTGGCCAAACGCTATGCGGTGAAGAATTACTTTGAAATCGGCACATGGCGCGGTGAGAGTGTGTCTAATTTGGCCGAGGTGGCCGAACATTGCGTCACCTTCAACCTACCGAAAGATAACATTATCAAACTGACTGACAACCAATTATACGCCGATTTGCACAGCTTCTTCAGCAAGGATTTAAACAATGTGGAACAACTCTACGGTGACTCACAGACCTTTGATTTTGGACTTCACTTTGGCAAATACGACATGGTTTTCGTGGACGGCGACCACCATTACGAAAGCGTGAAGAAGGACACGGAGACCGCCTTCAAACTATTGAAAGGCGAACACAGTATCATCGTCTGGCATGACTACGGCCTCGACCCTGAGACCATCCGCTGGGATGTGATGGGGGCCATCTTGGACGGAGCACCCGCTGAAAAACGCAAGCACATCTATCATGTTTCCAATAGCCTATGCGCCGTCTATCTTCCCGAGGACTTCCCCACCCACAAACTCGTGCCTTACGAAACACCGCACAAATACTTTGAAATCAACATCAAAACGCACAAAATTGAATAACTGGTACGGCTGCCACAGTGTGACAGCCCTACAACTGGCAACTGCAAACTGATAACTGGTAACTGAACAACTGATGAACATCTTGCACCTTCTGAGTTGGTTCCCCACCCCTGACGACCCCACTTTGGGTAACTTCTGCGTCCGCATGATTGACGCGCTGCCCAAAGAATGTCATTCCGTCATTCTTTCCGTCTGCGATGGCAAGAATATGCCGAAATCATTTGAAATCAAGGAGATACAAGGGGCGCACCATACCCATGTGCAGATTTACATCCGCCCACCGAAAGTCAATGCCGTGCGCAAGTTGAAGATGTTGCAAATGTACCAATACGGCTTGAAATACATCAAAAAGCGTTTCTTCGAGCCAGATTTGATTCATTTGCATGTCGCCTACCCACTTGGGCAAGTGGCTTTGCTGTGGAAAAAACTATTCGGCTACAAATATGTCCTCACCGAGCATTGGACCATCTATCAGCCTCAAAACAAGGATGTTATGGTCGGTTCGTTGAAGCGAAAGATTGTCAAAATTGCCAACAATGCTGAACTCATCATGCCCGTCAGCCTCGATTTGCAACGCTGCATGGAGGGGCATGGCGTGCATAATCGTTTCCGTGTGATTTACAATTTGGTGAATACGGATATGTTTAAGTTTGGACAGCCGTGCATAGATTTACTCCATCACACGAACCTCAGCGGGAATGACATGCACGGCGAGTTGACGAAGAATGACATGCACAACAGGAAGAAGCAAATGCTTCATATTTCAACCTTGCGCGACGAAGCCAAGAACTTTAGCGGCATTTTGCGCACCATTGAGCGACTTCGCCAGCAGCGCGACGACTTTGAGTTGCACGTTATCCACGACTACGACGCCCCTGAATTCAAGGCATTTGTGAAGGAGCACAACCTTTCGGATTGTGTCATCTTCCACGGCAAGAAGACATCTGCCGAGGTCGCGCAAGCCTATCAAGAGGCTGACTTTTTCGTGCTGTTCTCCAATTTCGAGAACTTGCCTTGCGTCATTGTGGAGGCTTTTGCGAGCGGTGTCCCCGCGCTTTCGACTGCTGTCGGCGGCATCGCCGAAATCCTCTCGCCCGAGCGCGGTATCCTTATCCCATCAGGCGATGAAAACGCTCTGCTGCAAGGCATGATTCAAATGCTCGACCATTCCTCGGAATACGACAGGGCTACCATACGCAATTACGCCGTTGAGACTTTTGCCGCACAAACGATTGGGCTACAGATTTTCGATGAATACAAAAAGATGAAAAAATAGCCTTTTATTGCATTTCTTATTGAGAATCATTATTTTTGCAGGCGTAAATTAACGTCAACATGAAAAAGTTTCTCACCATAGTTTTGCTGTTTTTCGTCATCCGAATCCAAGCGCAAGAAAGAATTGGGGAAGCAGAAGCCTTTGCCACAGCAGAAAGCTTTCTGCAACAACAAGCCAAACAGCAAAGCTCCGAATTCTCATTGAACGAGATAATTTGCAGCAAAGAGTCTGGCCAGCCCAATTTGTTTTTGTATGCGATGGAGCCACAAGGGTTCGTCATCGTCTCGGCAATAGGCGAAGTGTTGGCCTATTCTTTTGAGTCCGATTTTCCTGCATCGAGCGAGCTTCCCTCCCACATTAACTATTGGCTTGAGCTTTATAACGACAGGACAGATTATCTTCTTCAGCATCCCGAACAATTCAAAGAACCGACAAGGAGCACAAAAGCCGTCGAACCGCTGCTGACCTCCTGTTGGGGGCAGGGGTGCTTCCATAATGAGGCCTGTCCCAAGGACGATCATGGTCCCTGCGGGCGCGTCTCGGCAGGTTGTGTGGCCATAGCCATGGCACAAATCATGTACTACCACAAACGGCCCTTGATTGGGGAAGGCTCGGTGTCTTATTTCTGTTCCCCCTACGGAACCTTGTCCGCCAACTTCGGGACCACCGCCTACCAGTGGGACGAGATGGCCGACACGCTTCATAGAAGCAATCTTGCCGTCGCACAATTGGTTTACCATTGCGGCGTCAGCGTGAAAATGCAATACTCGGCACACCAAAGCTCATCCAGCAACTCGGAGGCCATCAACGCCTTGCGCCTCTTTTTCTCCTATCCAGGTTCCACCCTTTCGCGCAGAATCAATTACAACGACGAAGAATGGCTCGCCATGATAATGGAAGACCTTGACAAACAGCATCCTGTGTATTACTCCGGCTCATCGAGCTTAGGCGCACACGCTTTCGTTTGCGACGGCTACAACCACGATGGGCTGTTCCATTTCAACTTCGGCTGGGACGGCGTGGCCGACGGATACTACACTCTCGAAAATCCCTTTGACTTCTCCAACGGTCAAGCCATCATCCACAACATCTTTCCCATCAACCAAATCCCCATCAATAGCGACGAGCATGGCATCATCTACGTCAGCCCCGACGGCACTGGCGATGGGTCTTCGTGGGAACAAGCCACGAGCGAGTTGCAGTTGGCCATATATATGAGCTATAATGGTAACTACACCATTTGGGTCAAGGAAGGAAACTATTTTGGTCCTTACGCTGGAAAGTATGCTTTCAACTTTGTGCGCGATTGCAAGTTGTATGGCGGCTTCAAGGGTGACGAGCCCTTCAATTACGACCTGTCGTTGAGGGATTTCGAGGCCCATCCCTCCGTATTGGACGGCAACCATACCCAAGGTGTCATCAATGTGCTTACCTTCTCCCAAAACGAATGCGTCATCATTGACGGCTTCACTATCCAAAACGGGAAGGCCTCACAAGGCGGCGGCCTCCGCCTAGCCAACACAGTGACTGTCAAGAATTGCAAGATTTGCCACAATTACTCTAACACCAACGGAGGTGGCATGGCGCAGATCTCCAAGTACAATTCGGGACCTATCACTGTAGAAGACTGTGAGTTTTTTGGTAACGAGGCAAGAACCACTGGCGGTGCCATCTTCGACTACGGCAACGCCACTTACCGCCGTTGCAATATTCACGACAACACCGCAAAGCAAAGCGGTGGCGGCATCCATTGTTCCACCATAGATCCAAGTTGCTATGTCAACTGCACCGTCAGCAACAACATCGCTCCAAATGGTGGCGGCATATACACTACCGGGGGTGGACAAACTTACTGGAGCTGTCTCATCAGCAACAACACGGCCAACACGGGCGGAGGCTTTTCCATGGGATTCGGCAACAAGATTTACAACTGTACCATCGTCAAAAACGAGGCACTGGCAGATTATGGTGGGGTGAACAACAGCAAAACACCTGAACAAAACGAGATTCAGAATTGCATCATCTGGGGCAATGTCAGTGAAGGCGAACATGCCCAAATCGGGCCATCGGAGTATTATTCTTACTGCGCTGTCCAAGACGACCAATCGCAAACGGAATCTTCCAATTTCAACGCCGATGCCGAAAACGACGGCGAGGAGGCAAGTTTCTACGTCAGATTCCAAAACGCGGATGTCGCGGCGGGCAGCACGGGGCACGGCGACTGGCATTTATACCCAAACAGCCTTTGCATCGACAGGGTAGACAACATCGTCGGCCAACCTTTCACTGATTTGGAAGGCAACCTCCGCAAAAGGCACAAAAATGTTGACCTTGGCGCCTACGAATCGGACGTGGTCTCCCACATCATCACCGCCTATTATTGTGAAGACTACCCCTACTACTACCAAGACTCGCTTCTCCCCTATTACGGGAATTACACCTTCTTGTACCATGACCACCCTTACGACAGCCTAGTCATCATACAGATGCAAGTGCCACCTCCCACTGTTTTTATCACAGATGTGATTTGCGACGAAGAAACCTATGATTTCTACGGCACAACACTCACTCAACCAGGGACATACTATACCACCATCCGTTGTGTCACTTACAAACTCAATTTGAGCAAGAGGTCAAGCATCACCTATCACATGGAGAAAGATATCTGCGAAGGCGAGATTTTCGACTTCTTCGGGACGCCTCTCCAAGAAGCGGGACACTACACCACCACCACCGATGACTGCAAGACCTACGAACTTGACCTAACCGTGAATCCCAACTCCCATGTCCCCATTTACATGGAAGACGAGATTTGCGAAGGCGAGTTTTATTCTTTCTTCGGCAGGCACCTTTACAATGCGGGATACTATGCCACTACCGTCAACTGTATAGACCACGAACTTTCGCTGACCGTGAATCCCCGCCCAATCCTACGATGCAGCAATGACACCGTTGTTGAATACGGAAACATCATACAATTGTCGGCTTCCGGTGCCGAATTCTACCTTTGGTCGACAGGCGACACCACGCAAACCATCACCGTCTGCCCATTGGTTGACAAAACCTATTCCGTTACAGGCTTTTCCGAGAGCGGATGCAGTTCCACGGCCAGTGTCAAGGTCCGGATTGCCAATGCAGCCGAGGAAATGGTCCTCTATCCCAATCCTGCCAACGACGAAGTGGAAATCTACATGCCCCTCCTTGACGAAGTGGAGGTTTTCAACCTATTGGGCGAGCCGATAGAGCGAGTCATGGCCAACCGGCAACCTGTTCGGTTAAATGTCAGACATTACGGCAGCGGAGTATACATCGTCCATGCGAGACAATTGCACAATTATTTCTACAAAAAACTGATAATCAGTCATTAAAGCTGAAAACAGGATGATATTGGTAGGAGAAGGTCAGATTTCACTCCCCATGGCATTCTTCATAATGCCGATCTTGGAGCTTTCGATGAAATTGAGGATGAAATCGCGGTCTTCCGAAACGGGAAGGTTCTCGCGGATGTATTGCACCGACTGTGTGACATTCATACCCACGCTGTAAATCACGCGGTAAACGTCCTGGATGGCATTGATGCGCTCACGCGAAAAGCCGCGACGCATGAGTCCGATGGAATTGACACCGACATAGCATACCGGATGTCCTGGACCCGTCTTCACAAACGGCGGGATGTCCTTGTTGACCAAAGCACCGCCCGAAATCATCACGTGCGCCCCGATGCGGCAGAACTGGCTCACCGCCGCCAAGCCACCAAAGATAGCCCAATCGTCAACGGTGATATGCCCTGCAAGCGTGGCTGCATTCGCCATGATGACATGGTCGCCGAGGAGGCAGTCATGCGCCACATGCGTAAAAGCCATCAGCAGGCAATCCTTGCCCACCACGGTCTTACCCGAAGCCAACGTACCCTTGTTCACAGTAGCCGACTCACGTACCGTGGTGCCGTCGCCGATATAGCAATAAGTTGTTTCACCTTGATATTTAAGGTCTTGCGGAATGGCCGAAATCACCGCACCTGGGAAAATCTTGCAGTTCTTCCCGATGCGGGCACCATCCATGATGACAGCATTAGGACCAATCCAAGTGCCGGAACCAATTTCAACGTCCTCGCCAATCCATGCAAAAGCCTCAATTCTCACGTCTTCTGCAATGCGGGCATTCGGATGGATGTAGGCTAAAGGCTGGTTCATGTTTAATACAATAAGGTGTGCTTGATTTTACGAGCAAAAGAGGTGTTGGAAAAGTGACCGGGTTTCACTGCGGTCACCTTGCCCTTGATGGGACGTCCGACCAAAGTCAGGTCGCCAATGACATCCAGCAACTTGTGACGAGCCGGTTCGTTCTCGAAATACAGCTCCACATTGTTCAAAATACCACGTTCCTTCACCGTGACTTTCGGCTTCTTGAAGAAAGCCGCGATGTGGTCAAGTTCCTCGGCGGAGACATTGCGATTGACGAACACGATGGCATTGGTCAGGTCGCCGCCTTTGATGAGGTTGCGGCTGATAAGTGTCTCCAATTCATGCAGGAACACAAATGTACGGCACGGGGCAATCTCGTTCTCGAAGTCCTTGAGGTCGTGCAACGAGGCATATTGCTCGTCAAGCACCCTGGTGTTGTACTTCACCTTGACATCAATCTCGAATTGGTCACAAGGCTCAATACGCAATTCAATGCCCAAAACCTCATTCCGATAGGAAATCGGTTCCTCGATGACGAGATAGTTGCGGGGTGCGTTCTGTTCGACAATACCAGCCTCGTGGATGGCCTCAACAAAGAACTTGCTGCTGCCGTCCATGATGGGAGTTTCCTCTACATTGATGTCAATCAGCACGTTATCAACACCCATGCCACGCAAGGCCGCCAGCACGTGCTCGACAGTATAAATCTTCACTCCACCTTTGCCGAGCGTCGTACCACGAGCCGTATCAATAACATTGTCTACATCTGCTTCTATAATGGGCTGATTATCAAGATCGATTCTACGAAAACGAATTCCAGAATTTATTGGAGCCGGATTGAAGGTCAGGGTGCCGCACTGACGGGTGTGGAGACCTGCTCCTCTTACACTGACTCTATTTTTGAGCGTACGTTGTTTTTCCATAAAAAGATTCAAATTCGTGGATAACTATCCACAAAAAAACGTGCAAAGATAGGAATAAATCTTTTACCTCCAAAAAAAAACACCGTTCGAAGAAACTATTCAGATTTCCAACCTTTCAATTTGGCAAGTTCCTTTTCTAATGCATCCAACCTACGGGCCATTTCGTCAATGTGACGAAAACGGGCATTGGAGACCAAATACTGTCGCAATGGTTGTATCGGCGTACCCATAAACTCCTGATTCTCTTGCTTTATGCTTCCCATGATACCGCTCTGTCCACCGAATTTTGAGCCATCGGCAATGTTGATATGCCCCACAAAACCCGACTGTCCACCTACCACGCAATTCTTTCCCAGATGCGTCGAGCCGCTGACACCTACTTGAGCCGCCAAAGCCGAGTTCTCCCCCACTTCAACATTATGAGCCAAATGCACTAAATTGTCGAGTTTCACGCCTTTACAAATATGCGTTGAGCCCATTGTGGAGCGGTCGATGGTGGTGTTGGCCCCGATTTCCACATTGTCCTCGATGACCACGTTGCCCACCTGCGGAATTTTCTCGTAATGCCCGTCAGGCTGCGGCGCAAAGCCGAAACCATCCGCGCCAAGCACTGCGCCCGCGTGGAGGATGCAATTCTTCCCGACAACGGTATTCCTATATAATTTCACGCCCGGATAAAGCACTGTATTGTCGCCGATAATGCAGCCGTCGCCGACATACACCTGAGGATAAAGCTTCACATTGTTGCCGATTTTGGCGTTCTCGCCCACAAAGGCAAACTCACCAAGATACAGGTTTTCACCGCATTGCGCCGATTTAGAAACGAAAGCCAAAGACGAAACGCCTTGCTTGTTCTGCGTCATTTGGTCGTAGAAAGCCAACAGTTTGGCAAAGCAATCGTAAGCATCCGGCACGCGAATCAAGGTGGCTTGAATGGGTGCCGTCGCCTCAAAATCATCGTTCACGATGACGATGCTCGACTGCGTTTCGTAGATATAGTGCGTGTATTTCGGATTCGCCAGGAAACTGATCATGCCAGGGGCACCTTCCTCGATTTTGGCCACGTTCCAGACCTCAGCGTTGGGGTTGCCTTCCACCTTGCCGTCAAGGATTCCAGCGATTTGGGTAGCAGTGAACTTCATTTCAATGTGTGTTTATGAGTGAAAAACGACTGAAGGGTTGAATTATTGTTTTTGGCTCGATGGTTTGTTTAATTCGGAATGCAGAATGCAGAATGCGGAATATCGCGATGCGCCGCTGGGCTTCGCCCTAATTCAGCATTCCGCATTCCTAATTCCGCATTTACAAAAGCCTTTCAAAATCGCGCTTCAAGACGGCCACAGCCTGCTCCACCATAGGGTTGGGCAAGGCCACGAGGCTCTGCGCCAAGATGGACACATCCTCCTCGTCCTTCAATTGCTCAAATGTCTCATTGATTTGATTGACAAGTTCTTCCTTGGCGTTCACCACAGCATTCCATGTGGAATTGGAGACATAAAGTTGCTGGGCGAGATTATGCTCAAACTCCTCGCGCACGTTCTGCAACAATTGCAGATGGAACGCGCCCTTTTCCATGCCAGGCGTATAGACACGCTTCACCAACTGGGGCAGTTGCACCCTTTCGAGATAAAGCAAAAAGCGCTCGTAGGCTTGCACCTTCAGCGGCATGATGATTTTCAAAGCTTGCACTTTCAGTTCTAATTTGCCGCTGTTACGCAGTTCGGCGTCTTTCATCTTCGCAAGGCGAATCAGTATAATCAATGCCGCGACCATTAACAACAGGCCGGCGGACATTAGGGCTATGATGATCCAGATGTTCATTGTTCGTTTATTTTAGGCTGCAAAGGTACGGTTTTTCCTCCAATAATCAATTTTTCAATTTATTCTGCCCACCTTATCAAAAAAAGGCCTACCTTTGCCAACCCAATAAAATCTACAATTAAACGACAAATTAACATAAATCATGAGCGAAATCATCCTTTCCAACAGAGTTTTGAACATGGCTGAGTCGGCGACATTAGCCATGACCAACAAGAGCCGCGAACTGAAAGCCCAAGGCATCGACGTTATCAGCCTGAGCATCGGCGAACCTGACTTCAACACGCCTGAATCGGCCAAGCAAGCCGGTGTCGACGCTATCAACAACAACGACACGCACTACCCGCCCGTGCCCGGTACGCCTGCACTGCGCAAAGCCATCGCCAACAAGCTGAAACGCGACAACGGCCTCGATTACAAAGAGACTGACGTGCTGGTTTCGAACGGTGCCAAGCAAGCCATCAACAACGTGCTTCTAGCTGTCGTCAACGACGGCGACGAGGTCATCATCCCCGCCCCGTTCTGGGTTTCCTACCCCGAAATGGTAAAGCTGGCTGGCGGCGTGCCCGTCATCATCAAGAGCGACATCGAACATGACTTCAAGATTACGGCCGAGCAACTCGAAAAGGCCATTACGCCCAAGACCAAAGTCTTGATGATCAATACACCTTGCAACCCCAGCGGCAGCGTCTTTACCAAGGCTGAACTGACCGCCATCGCAGAGGTGCTGAGGAAATACCCGAACATCATCATCATTTCCGACGAGATTTACGAGTTCATCCAATACGAGCAGAAGCATGAGAGCATGGGACAGTTCGAGTTCCTGAAAGACCGCCTCGTCCTCGTCAACGGTGTGGCCAAGGGCTATGCCATGACGGGCTGGCGCATCGGCTACATTGCTGCGCCGCAAGCCATTGTGAAGGCCACCAACAAGATTCAGGGCCAAATCACCTCCGGCATCTGCACCATCGCACAAGCCGCTGCTGCCAAGGCCATGGAACTCAGCCCCGAGAACTCCACGGAAATCCAAGAGATGCTGAAGGCCTTCCGTCACCGCCGCGACACCTTCGTGAAGCTGCTGAACGAGATTCCTGGTGTGAAGTGCAACACTCCCGCTGGTGCGTTCTACGTGTTCCCCGAGATGAAGTCGTTCTACGGCAAAACCGATGGTGAGACCGTTATCAAAGGCAGCGACGACCTCTGCATGTGGCTGCTCTACAATGCCCATGTGGCCTGCGTAGCTGGTAACGCTTTCGGTAATGACGACTGCATCCGCCTGTCGTACGCCACCTCTGAGGACAAACTCATTGAGGCCGTGAAGCGCATCAAGGCCGCTTTGGCGAAGCTGCACTAACATGTACGACTCTTCGACAAGCTCAGGGACCTTGGCTTTTACGAGAGTTGAAGGTGCCTGAGCCTGTCGAAGGCTCGTCCTTTTTAAAACATTGAAACATACAAACCATGATCATCCTCTCCACCGAGCCTATCCTCCCCATCTTCAACCTGGCCATCGAAGACTACCACAAATTTGACAACGTGGACCATCCATGCGAGAATCCCTACGAGAAACTGACCATCGAATGGTACTTTTATAATAAGGCGTGGATTGACACGGTGCAATGGCATTTGGAAGACCTCATCCGCGACCCAAACATCGACCCTGTGGAAGCTTTAACTCTGAAACGCCGCATCGACAAGTCGAACCAAGACCGCACCGACATTGTGGAGATGATCGATTACTACTATCAACTGCTTTTCCAAAAAGTTGAACCGCAACCCAATGCCACCCTCAACACAGAGAGTCCGGCCTGGGCCATTGACCGACTTTCCATCCTTCAACTGAAGAATTACCACATGAAAGCCGAGGTGGAACGCACCGATGTCAGCGAAGAACACAAAGCCAAATGCCAAGCCAAATTGGACGTGCTTTTGGAGCAGAACAAAGACCTCTGTACCGCCATTGACCAGTTGATGGAATGTTATAAAACGGGCGAAAAGGTGATGAAGGTCTATAAACAGATGAAGATGTACAACGACCCCGCGCTGAATCCAGTGCTGTACGGGCAGAAATGAAGAAGCTCCTTGTCATACGGTTTTCCGCCTTGGGCGACATCGCCATGAGTGTGCCCGTCCTCTACGATTTGGCTATACAATATCCTGATTTGGAGATTACTATGCTTAGTCGGGGGATGGCAAGGCCTCTGTATGAGCGATTGCCAAAGAATGTGCATTTCATTGCCGCCGACTTGAACGGACGACACAAAGGTTTGTTCGGACTTTGTAGGCTCTGGCACGATGCCCACTTGAATGACTTCGATTATATTGCTGATTTCCATAACGTGCTGCGTACTTGGTGGCTGCGTACCGAGGGCTGTCTACGCCGAAAGAAAGTCGCCAAAATCGACAAAGGTCGTAGAGGAAAAAAAGCCTTGACCCGACAGAAAAACAAGGTCTTCGTCCAGCAGGCCACCTCGTTTGAACGTTATGCCAAAGTGTTGGAACAACTAGGCTTCCCAATAAAAACACAATTCGTAAAACTCGACTATTCAAATCTTTGCGAACAGCAAAAACCAACCAATAAGACTTGGATTGGCATTGCACCTTTCGCCAAGCATCCCGCCAAGATTTATCCTTTGGAGAAGATGGAGGAAGTCATCAAGGTTTTGAGCCAAAAGGCAAACACGACCTTTTTCCTTTTTGGTGGCGGCGAAGAGGAAAAACGACAAATCACGGAATTTTGCGCCAAATACCCTAATGTGCAACCCGCTCAAAGTCAGTATGGTTTGAAAGGCGAACTCGCATTGATGGGGCAATTGGATGTCATGCTGAGCATGGACTCTGCCAACATGCATTTGGCTTCTTTGGTCGGGACGCGGGTGGTTTCCATTTGGGGCGGCACGCATCCTTACGCTGGATTCTTGGGTTGGAACCAAAATCCAAGCGATTGCATTCAACTTGACATACCTTGCAGGCCTTGTTCCGTTTACGGCAACAAGCCCTGCTTTAGAGGCGATTACGCTTGCATGAACGGCATCACATCGAGCCAAATTATTGAAAAACTGGTCGGTCATGAGTGATTCTCCCATTGCGGCCATGTTTGACCGCATCTCGCCAAGTTATGACCAACTCAACCACCTGCTTTCACTGAATACCGATAAGCTGTGGCGACAAAAAACCGCCAAAGAAGTAGCCCAAAGCCGCCCCAAAACCATCCTTGACCTCGCCACTGGTACAGCGGATTTAGCCATAGAAATAGCCAAGCGCAATCCCGAAGCCCATATCATCGGCATGGACATTTCTAAAAAGATGTTGGAAATTGGAGAATCGAAAATCAAAGAACAACACCTTGAAAATCAAATTGATTTGCATTTGGGCAATGCAGCAAGACTCCCCTTCCCCAACAATAGTTTCGATGCCGTCACGGTGGCGTTTGGTGTGCGGAACTTTGAGGATTTAGAACATGGTTTAACTGAAATCTATCGTGTTTTGAAACCCAACGGAATAGTTTTCATTCTTGAATTCTCAATGCCAGAAAAGCCTCCCATCAAACAGATTTATCGCTTGTATTTCAAGCACATTCTTCCAAAAATCGGGAAAATCGTATCAAAAGAGCCAACTGCCTATTCCTATCTACCCAATTCTGTGGAAAGATTTCCTAAACCTCAGAATTTCATGCAATTATTAGCAGAACACAACCTGAAAAACAAAGAAACAAAACAGCTTTCTTTCGGGATCGCCATGCTTTATTTGGCAGCCAAAAACTGATCCTGCAATTCCACCATTTCGTCGCGATACTTGGCCGCTGCAAGGAAATCCATCTCTTTGACAGCCTTTTCCATGTTTTTCTTCGCTTGCTGAATAGCCTTCTGAAGCTGTTCTTTCGACATATAAACCACCTGACTCTCAGCGGCCATCGTTGTTGAGATTTCAGGTTCGGAATAGGCCACAGGCGTTGATTGATTGCCTTTCAAAGTACCCAATGAGTTGTCAATGCCCTTGACAATAGTCTTCGGAACAATGCCATGTGCCTCGTTGTAGGCCATTTGCTTCGCGCGACGGCGGGAGGTCTCGTCGATGGTTTTGCGCATCGAATCAGTGATGGTGTCGGCATACATGATGACCTTGCTCTCGGCATTACGGGCGGCACGACCTGCAGTCTGCGTTAGCGAGCGTTCCGAACGGAGAAAGCCCTCTTTGTCGGCATCAAGGATGGCCACAAGGCTGACCTCAGGCAAATCAAGTCCTTCACGCAAAAGGTTTACACCGACCAACACGTCAAAATCACCCATGCGCAAACCTTGCAAAATCTCCACACGTTCCATCGTCTCCACATCGGAATGAATGTATCGCGTCTTGATTTTCAAACCATTGAGATAGGTGTTCAGCTCCTCGGCCATACGTTTCGTCAAAGTGGTGACAAGAACACGCTGGTTCTTCTCCACCACTTTGTGGATTTCGTCAATAAGGTCATCGACCTGGTTCAGGCTGGGACGCACCTCAATGAGCGGGTCGAGCAAGCCCGTAGGACGAATCACCTGCTCCACATACACGCCTTCGCTTTGCTGCAACTCAAAGTCGGCGGGCGTGGCACTGACATAAATGGTTTGTCCCGTTAGAGCCTCAAACTCATCGAATTGAAGTGGCCGATTATCCAAAGCCGAAGGCAGTCGGAAACCGTATTCCACCAGGGTCTGTTTGCGCGAACGGTCGCCGCCATGCATCCCTCGAATTTGCGGAATAGTGACATGGCTCTCATCGATAATCGTAATGAAGTCATCGGGAAAATAATCAAGCAAGCAGAAAGGACGCGTACCCGGACTACGCCCGTCAAAGTAGCGCGAATAGTTCTCAATGCCAGAGCAATAGCCCAACTCTTTCATCATCTCCAAATCGTAGTTCACGCGGTCTTCCAAACGTTTTGCCTCAATGTTCTTGCCAATTTCACGAAAATAGTCAGCCTGCTTGAACATGTCGTCTTGGATTTCCCTCACAGCAGATTGCAGCTTGCTTTGGGAGGTCACGAAAATGTTGGCTGGGAATATGGTCAGTTCCGATAGCTCCTCCATCCTACGACCTGTCACGGGATTGAACATTTCGAGACTGTCGATTTCATCGTCCCAAAACACAATGCGGTAGGCATAATCGGCATAGGCTGGAAACACGTCCATCGTCTCGCCCTTGATGCGAAACTTGCCTTGTGTGAACTCAATTTCGTTCCTGACGTACAAGGAACTCACCAAAGCCTTCGCCACTTCGTCGCGACTGGTTTTCATGCCTCGCTCCAAATAAATCACATTCTTGCCGAAATCGTCAGGATTGCCGATACCGTAAAGACATGACACTGAGGAAACTACGATAACATCGCGCCGTCCCGAAAGCAAAGCTGAAGTCGTCGCCAGTCGCATCTTGTCGATGTCAACATTGATGGCGAGGTCCTTTTCAATATAAGTGTTGGTAGCCGGGATGAAGGCCTCTGGCTGGTAATAGTCGTAATAAGAGACAAAATACTCCACCGCATTATCGGGAAAGAACTGCTTGAACTCGCCATAAAGCTGCGCCGCCAAGGTCTTGTTGTGACTCAGCACCAATGCGGGTCGATTCAGTTGAGCCAATACATTCGCAATAGTAAAAGTCTTGCCCGAGCCTGTCACACCGAGCAGCGTCTGGGCACGGTCACCACGGTTCAATCCGTCCACCAACTGCTTTATGGCTTCGGGTTGGTCACCAGTGGGCTGAAAATCCGATGTCAGTTTGAAGTTCATTACGGTCGCAAAAGTACATAAAAAAACCCAGCCTTTTGCAAGACTGGGATGCTTTGTTATCGTCAAAAAACAACAACGTGCTTTCTTACTTCACCTTCTCGACGATGGCCTTGAAAGCCTCGGGGTTGTTGAGGGCGAGGTCGGCAAGAACCTTGCGGTTGATTTCGATGCCCGACTTGGTGAGCTTGTCGATGAATTGGCTGTAGTTCATGCCATATTCGCGCACTGCGGCGTTGATACGGACAATCCACAAGCTGCGGAATTCGCGCTTCTTATTTCTTCTGTCGCGATAAGCATAAGTCTGACCCTTCTCGTAAGAGTTCTTCGCCACAGTCCAGACGTTCTTTCTCGTGCTGTACTGACCTTTGGTCTTCTTCAGGATTTTCTTTCTTCTGGCTCTTGAAGCCACTGCATTGACTGATCTTGTCATTTTGTTTGATTTTTTCGTCCAGCGCCTCGCTCCTTTCGAGAACTTTTCTGCTGAGACAAATTACACATTTTGTTAATTACATGAGAAGCAATTGTTTCACGACTTTCTCGTCTGCTCTCTCAACGATTGCAGTGTGGTCGAGGTTGCGTTTTCTCTTCTGGCTCTTCTTGGTCAGGATGTGGCCATGATAAGCATGCTTTCTCTTCAGATGGCCGCCGCCGGTTACTTGGAAACGCTTCTTGGCAGCGGACTTGGTCTTCATTTTTGGCATTTTACAATAGATTTAAAGTATTAAAAATGAGTTTATTTCTTCGTTGATTTAGGAGCTATCATCATTTGCATCCTTTTCCCTTCAAGCTTCGGCATGGCTTCCACTTTTCCGAATTCCTCCAACTCCTGTGCAAACTTGAGCAACATGACCTCGCCTTGTTCCTTGTAAACGATGGAGCGACCTCTGAAAAACACTTCCACCTTCACTTTCGAGCCTTCCTGCAAGAAGCGCTTGGCGTGATTGAGCTTGAACTCGAAGTCGTGGTCGTCGGTTTGAGGTCCGAGGCGGATTTCCTTGATGACAACCTTGGTGGCCTTGGCTTTTTGATCCTTCAGTCGCTTCTTTTGGTCAAAGACGAACTTCTTGTAGTCCATTGCCTTACAGACCGGAGGATTAGCATCGGGCTGAATCTCAACCAGATCGACGCCCAATTCTTCAACAATTCTCATGGCCTCGCGCAAGGGATAGATGTTGGCCTCAACACCTTCGCCCACCAAGCGTACCATCGGTGCCTTGATTTCTTCATTGACGCGATGGTTGAACCCGTCCTTGTCTTTGTTCTGCCGCTGTCCTGGCTTTCCTTTTTGTGGAATCTGTGCTATTGTTTTAGTCTCCTATATTAAATTTATATTCAGTTAGTTACCTATCTCTTGTTTTTTTCCTCTTCGACTTGCTTGCAAATCATCGCAGCAAAGTCATCCGTCGGCATCGTGCCCAAATCGACTTGACCATGTTTACGCACAGACACCTGATTTTCAGCTTCTTCCTTCTCTCCCACGATAAGCATGTAAGGATACTTCTTCATTTCGGCGTCACGAATCTTACGGCCAATCTTCTCATTACGCTCGTCAATGAGGGCGCGAATATCGGACTTTTTCAGATACGATTGCAAATTTTTCGCAAAATCGAGGTATTTTTCGCTCACGGGGAGGATGATGACCTGATCGGGAGCCAACCACAGCGGGAACTCGCCAGCGCAGTGCTCCAACAACACGGCCACGAAACGCTCCATCGAACCGAAGGGAGCGCGGTGCACCATTACAGGGCGGTGTTTCTCATTGTCAGCACCGATGTAGGTCAAGTCAAAACGCTCAGGCAGGTTGTAGTCCACTTGAATCGTGCCCAACTGCCACTTGCGGCCGAGGGCATCCTTCACCATGAAGTCGAGCTTCGGACCATAGAAAGCAGCCTCACCGTATTCCACATGAGCGGGTAGACCCTTCTCGGCACAGGCCTCCTGAATGGCGGCCTCAGCCTTGGCCCAGTTCTCGTCTGTGCCCACATACTTCTCGTGGTCGTTGGGGTCGCGGAGCGATATTTGTGCTTCAAAATTCTTGAAATCAAGCGCCTTGAAGATGATTTCGATGATTTCCATCACGCGGATGAACTCTTCTTTCACCTGGTCGGGACGGCAGAAAATGTGGGCATCGTCCTGAGTGAATGAACGCACACGGGTCAAACCGTGCAACTCACCGCTCTGCTCATAACGATACACCGTGCCGAACTCGGCGCAGCGGAACGGCAGGTCTTTGTATGAACGCGGCTTCCACTTGAAAATCATGCAGTGGTGGGGGCAGTTCATGGGTTTCAGCAGGTATTCCTCGCCTTCTTCCGGCGTAGTGATGGGGCGGAAACTGTCTTCACCGTAGTGATCCCAGTGGCCTGAAGTCACATATAATTGCTTGCCGCCAATATGGGGAGTGATAACTTGCTCATAACCATACTCCTTCTGTATCTTGGTCAGATACTCTTGCAGGCGCAGGCGCAACTCGGTGCCTTTGGGCAGCCAAATCGGAAGGCCCTTACCTACCGTATCGCTGAACATGAAGAGTTCCAACTCACGACCCAACTTGCGGTGGTCGCGTTTCTTGGCTTCTTCGAGAAGCACGAGGTACTCATCCAGTTCCTTCTGCTTCGGGAAAGTGATGCCATACACGCGGGTGAGTTGCTTGCGCTTCTCGTCACCACGCCAATAGGCACCAGCCAACGAAGTCAACTTCACAGCCTTGATGAAACCCGTGTTCGGGATATGCGGTCCACGGCAAAGGTCGGTAAAGGCGCCACATTTATAATAGGTGATGGTGCCGTCTTCCAACTCGCTGATAAGTTCTTCCTTGTACTCGTCGCCTTTTTCGGTAAAGTATTTCAATGCCTCGGCTTTGCTTACATCGACGCGTTCAAAGGTTTGCTTCTCGCGAGCCAATTCAAGCATCTTCTTTTCGATAGCAACGAGGTCGGTTTCGGTCAAGGTGATGTCACCCGTGTCGATGTCATAGTAAAAACCAGCATCCACGGCGGGGCCGATACCAAACTTCACACCTTTATATAATGCCTCGATAGCCTCAGCCATGAGGTGTGCCGACGAATGCCAAAACGTGGCCTTGCCCTCAGGATCGTCCCAAGTGAAAAGTTGGATGGAGGCATCTTCGTTGACGGGACGCATGGCATCCCACATCTTTCCGTTCACTTTGGCGGACAGCACATTACGCGCCAAACCCTCACTCAGGCTCTTGGCGATTTCCAACGGCGTCACACCGGCTTCATATTGTCTGACACTATTGTCAGGGAAGGTTACTTTAATCATAAAATTGTCATTTTGCAAAACGGCTGCAAAAGTACAAAAAATTCTGATTCAATGCACATTATTCTTTGCGTTTGAAAATAATTTTCTGAATTGTTGAATACTCAATTCCCAATTATCCTCACTCTTCGCAAATCCAAAAGATTCGTTGGATTACTGCCCATGTTGGTTACGCGCTTGTTCACAAATCGCAGCACTTCATCATAAAACAGCACTACCACGGGCGCATCCTGTATCATTAGACTATCCATTTCCGTGTAGTAACGGGCGCGTTCTTGCAAGTCGTTGCACAACAAAGCTTTGTCATACAGTTTATCATACTTGGGATTGGAATAATGCGTGTAATTTGGTCCTGCTGGTGCAAAATTTGAGGTCGTGAACAACGACAGGTAATTCTCCGCATCGGGATAGTCAGCCACCCATGAGGAACGGAAGAATTGTAAGCTACCGTTGGCCCTCATGCTACGCATCGTAGCGGGCGGCATCACCTCCATCTTGCACTGTAATCCGATTTGCTCCACCTGACTTTGCACAAACTTTCCAATATCCGCATAATCGGCCACGGTGGAAAGCTGCAATAGATAGCCCTCCAAATGGTTTTCAGCCACCAAACGTTGGGCGCGTTTCAGGTCGTAACCGTAGCCGATGGTGCTGCTGTGTCCAGGCAGGCCCACGGGAATCATGCCGCCCGTACCCGGTTCGCCGATACCATTGCGCAGGTAACGCAACATCTTCTCTCGGTCAATGCAGAGGTTGACAGCTTGTCGCAAAGCCTTTGAACGGTCGGAACCAAGGCTGTCGTTCGGGTCGAGGAAAAAGGAGAAATATTCGGTATTCAGGTAAGGCTCGGTTATTAGCTCGATTTTGTCTTCATATTTCTGACGAAGCAGGCCGTCATAGGTCAGGAGTTCGTCCTTGTAGCGCGCATCGATGCCTGACATGAAGTCGAATTTGCCCTTGATGAACTCCAAGAAAGCTACTTGCTTGTCAATCAGGAAGCTAATAGAAACGGCATCAATGTAAGGCAGCCTCTCCCCTGCCTCATCACGCTCAAAATAATTCGGGTTCTTGCGGAAAACCAACTTCACGCCTTCTTTCCAATACTGGAACTTGAACGGCCCTGTCCCGACAGGATGGCTACGGAAGTCATCTCCATAATACTCAACGGCTTCCTTGGGCACGACCGAAGCGTAGGTCATGGACAAAATGCCCAAAAAAGGCGGAAACGGCTTTGAAAGCTCGATTTGGAAGGTCGAATCGTCCAATGCAGTAAAGGCATATTGGTCGTTTTCTTGTTTGACAGACGCGAAAATCCACATTCCAGGAGAACTTAACTGCTTGTCCACCACACGGTTGAAGGAATAGACAAAGTCTTGAGCCGTAACATAACGAGGTTTTGTAAAACATTTATCCTCATGGAATTGAACATCATTGCGCAAATGGAAGGTATAACGCAAACCATCCTCGCTGATGTCCCACGATTTGGCCACCATCGGGACAAGATTCATCTTGTCATCGAAGGCCACGAGGCTGTTAAACACTTGGTTACAAGCCCAAATGTGTGGCAAGTCCTTGGCATAAATCGGGTCAAGGGTGAGAATGCCTGCGGATTCATTATACTTGAAAATGGCCAAACCTTCATCATCCTCATGTCGTTGACTACAGGATGTAGCCAACAAAACCAACGTCACCAACCCGAGCCAAAATCTTCGCATAATTACTTAACTTTAAACCCGATAACTTCAGGATGCAAATTATTCAAATACTTGTTGTAGTCGAGGTCGTTCTTGTCCTGTTCTTTCTCCAAAGCGAGGTCAAGCACCTGCATCATATTTTCCACATAATGGAAGTTCAATCCACTGATATAATCCTCCTTGATGTCCTTGATATCGTGTTCGTTATCAATGGAAAGGATGAGGTCGGTCACGCCGTTACGTTTGGCGGCCAGAATCTTTTCCTTCACGCCACCCACGGGCAACACGCGACCGCGCAACGTGATTTCGCCTGTCATAGCCAACTGGCCTTTCACCTTGCGTTGCGTGAATGCGGAAGTCAAAGCAGTGAGCATCGTGATACCCGCCGAGGGGCCATCCTTAGGCGTTGCTCCTTCGGGAATATGGACGTGGACATTCCAAGCATCGAACACATCGGGATTGATGTTGAGTTGCGAAGCGTGCGCCTTGATGAACTCGTAGGCGATGGTTGCCGATTCTTTCATCACCTCGCCGAGGTTGCCGGTCAGCGAAAGATGTCCGCCGCCGCGACTCAAACTGACCTCGATAGAGAGGATCTCGCCGCCTACTTGCGTCCAAGCCAAACCCGTGGCCACGCCGGGAATGGTGTGTTTCACCTCGTCCTCGTCGTGATGCATAGGAACGCCCAGCACCTTCCTGAGTTCTTCCTTGGTGATTTTCTTGTCAAATTCCTCACCTACAACAACTTGCTTGGCGCGATAACGCATCAAGTCACCGATACGGCGCTCCAAATTACGCACACCTGCCTCGCGGGTGTAGTCCTCAATGACGCGCATCACCATCTCTTTCGGGATACTGATTTGCTTGCTGTCGAGGCCGTGCTCCTTCATCTGTTTGGGAATCAGGTGGCGCTTGGCAATTTCGTATTTCTCCTCACGCAGGTAGCCGCTCAGGTCGATAATTTCCATACGGTCGCGCAAAGCAGGATGGATGGTCGCGAGGTTGTTGGCTGTGGCAATGAAGAGGATTTTCGAGAGGTCGTAGTCCAACTCGATGAAGTTGTCATAGAAAGAGTTATTCTGTTCAGGGTCAAGGATTTCCAAAAGCGCAGCCTGCGGGTCGCCACTGATATTGTTGCCGCTCACCTTGTCGATTTCGTCCAAAACGAAAACGGGGTTCCCAGACTTCACCTTGCGCAAATTCTGGATGATACGACCCGGCATAGCGCCGATGTAAGTTTTTCTGTGGCCGCGCAGCTCTGATTCGTCGCGCACGCCACCAAGTGACATTCTGACATATTTTCGGTTCAAAGCCCTCGCAATGGACTTGCCCAACGAGGTTTTACCAACACCGGGAGGCCCGACGAGACACAAAATCGGGGCTTTCATATCCTGTCGCAACTTCAGCACGGCCAAATGCTCTATGATTCTGTCTTTCACCTTGTCCAAGCCGAAATGGTCGGCATCGAGGATGCGCTGGGCGTGTTTCAGGTCGAAATTATCTTTCGTAAACTCCTCCCAAGGCAAATCGACAAGATATTGCAAATAGTTCAATTGTATGCCGTATTCGCTCGATTGCGGATGGGTGCGTTCCAACTTTTTCAGTTCCCGATCAAAGACTTCAGCCACTTCTTTCGACCACTTTTTCTTCTCGGCCTTTTCCTTCAACTCCTTGACATCCTGTTCGTTTGGATTGCCGCCCAATTCTTCTTGAATGGTCCTCAGTTGCTGGTTGAGGTAATATTCGCGTTGCTGCTTGTCCATATCGTCGCGCACCTTGCTTTGGATTTGCTGCTTCAGTTCAAGCATCTGTTTGGCCTCGGTCAGCACCGAAAGAAGCCCCTTGGCCATTTCGTTGAGGTTGCGCGACTCCAAAATCCCTTGACGCACAGGAAGTTCGGCCTCGATGTTACTGGCCACGAAATTGAGCAAAAACACAGGGTCGTCGATGCTCTTGATGGCGAAGCCTGCCTCTTGCGACAAATTGCGCGAGCGAGGAATGACCTGAATCGCCAAGTCCCTGACCGACTGCAACAAAGCATCGAACTTGCGCGATGCAGGCACATCTTCCGAAGCCGCGTATAGTATCACGGTGGCCTTCATATATGGCTCATTTTGAATGGGTTCCACCACCTCAAAACGTCGAATTCCTTGAATAATGACCGTGACGCTACCATCGGGCATCTCAAACGACTTGAGGATTTGGGCCGACACGCCGACCTTGTACAAATCGTCGAGAACAGGCTCGTCGACATTCGACTCCTTTTGCGCGATAACGCCAATGGGCTTGCGTTTGCGGCTATATTCCTTCACCAGCTGGATAGACTTTTCTCGCCCAACAGTGATAGGAATGACCGTGCCAGGATAAAGTACCGAGTTGCGCAAAGGCAATATGGGCAACTCTTCTGGCACGGCATCATTTTGGCTTAATTGGCCATTTTCGATGGTCAGGACGGGAATAAACTCGGCATCCGTGTCAATCATATCTGAAAACAGTTCAGGTTCGACTTTGTAACTCATAGAAAGCTTTTTTGAAATCAGGCGGGGCGACATTTTGTCAGTCAGCCGCCGCCGACACCTTATAATATATGTAGTGCGGGGATACGGCAATAATAATGCCAAGATACAAATTCAAATCGCGGCGGCTTGTTAGACTTACGAACCGCAAGTACCACAAGCCGCCGCTATACAATATCTAATTCCACTCCCCGAAAGGGGAGCCTCATCATTCAAGCATAATCTTCTTCGTCTTCACATCATCACCGTTGATGAGTCGCAATACATAAATCCCAGGCATCATACCGCTTGTAGAGACGCAATTCATTGCGTCTCTACAGACGATAATGCGCCCCATCACATCCATCACCTGCAACGTGCCTTCACCGTTGACGATGATGTTGCCATCGCTGATGAACGCAAAGGTCCCTGAGCCTGTCGAAGGGCCGTCCATTGCACTGAACACCAAACGAAACCGTGATTCATAGTCCGTTGTGCTAGCTTCGAAACTGTAATCCGAAGTCTGTAGGAGGTCGATATCGGCACCCGTCATATTATCAATAAGGTGCAGATAACCCATCTCCACGCCTTCAGGGTTGACCGAAATCGTGTATTGGCCGTTCTGGTTGGCCTTGAAATTGACGGGGATCTCTGTAGAGACGTAGCGCGCTACGTCTCCACCTACGGAAACGATGGCGTATTCCTTGCCGTCCTGCGGGATGTAGATGTTGGCGTTTTGCTCACCGAAGTAGAACTTGCCGAGCTGCTCGCCTTCATTGAAGCTCACGATGGCGTTGTCTATTTGTTCCGCACTGCGCGTGTTGGCTTGGGTCAACATGATTTGCATATTTCCGTTGTTGGGATGGCTGGCTTGTGAAGCAGGCTCCACTCTTGTGAAAGTGACGCTCTCATTCGTCGCGTCGGCCTGCACCATCACGGCCTCGCACGGGGCAATTTGGTATACGTTGGCACCATTGGCCGTTGTGTTGATGGCGGTGCCACTGATCGTGTAGCATGGCTTGTCGATGGTGGCATTGCAGGCGAAGGGGTTGCCCACCAGGTTCCAGCCTGTCAAGGTGGTGGCCTCATGGCTCAAGCCATTAATGGTCACGGATGCGTTGCTTGGTTGGAGCGTTCCCGTCATGCTGAGCGTGGTGCCAAGGTTGTTGGCATAGAGATAGCCTTTCTGCGGCTCGATGCTGAAGCCTGGATGTTGGCTGTGTTCACTCGGTTTATAGTTTCTCCAGATGTAGTTTGGTTCGTCGTAATAGTAGAGGTCGTACTCGTTTGTGAGGAAACCGTTTCCCTCGGCAGGTGTGATGTTCGCGACCATTGGCGAGGCAATGAAATACCAGCCGCCGTTGCTGCCGTTGCTGTGTCCGCTGATGCTCTTTTGCACCGTGGCCACCACGCCCTCGTTCGTGTGCAGCAGCT
>CAMZEK010000023.1 GCA_947305795.1 uncultured Bacteroidales bacterium
CCACGGGCAACACCACGCCTACCAACCCAGGGGTGCACATCACCGTGAACGTGGGCGACCAGGACGGCAAGGACGGCAAGGACAATAACGGCGAAAAACACAACATCGCTCCGCAATACGGTCTGTTTTCCTTCTCCAGCGGCGACCAGCTCTATGTGGGCCATAATGGCGAATTTGTGGGCACACTGAAGTTCAAAAACGGCTTTTTCGACGGCACCATCTACCCGGACGCAAGCGTCACCGACCAGCCCTTGCACTTCTACTTCTTGGGCAATGCGGCGATTTCTCAATCTAATGATACTATTTATGACGCAGAAAACCCCAAGACCTCGATTGGCATCAGCATTGCTGACCAAAGCGAGAACCTGCCCGTGCTTTCCTACGGCGCTTCCACCAAGCCTTTCACCGGCGCAGGCACCACCTATTCCACCACGCTGAAGAACAAGTGCGCCTTGGTGAGGTTCGACCTTCAGAATCAAGGGAATTATGAAGTTACCCTGTCAAACGTGCCTACGCTGGCCACCGTCAACTTCGCCAATCCTACTGCTGAGACCGCCATTGTGGCCACCGAGGGACAAGACTACGACGACATCACCCTTTATGGCGAGGAAGGAAACACCGCTATCAGATGGGCCATCCTGCTGCCTGGTACCAACCTTACCACTGGCCACGGTGATTTGAATATTACCTATAGTGGTGATGTTAACTTAGCAGAATTGGGGACTAATGACTACATCAACGGAGGCATCAGCATCAACAATCCTTTGCCCTTGCCAGATGCGCCTGATGCCGAGTATGCTGTCAAAAACAGTGACAATGTTCTTTCGCAATTCACCGTGAATGCCAACGGTAAGAAGGTCTATTTCTCGAAGGCGAACCTGAGGTTTGTGGGATTCAATAATAACACTGGCAGCTGGAGTTTCCATGAAAATCAGGTTGACGCGAGTTCTGCTTATCCCGACTATGGAGATAGTAATATAGACATTCCAAGCGGTGAATCAACCAATGATAGATTTGCTTGGGGGCTTTACGGCAATCATGGGATGTATGAAGATGATTTTCCGGAAATAACCACTAATCTGAGCAAGGCTGATGGAAATGATTGGGGATGTGCATTCTCGGAGACTTCCCCTGAAGGCGACAATTGGCGCACCCTGACTATCGACGAATGGAATTATCTGTTCAATGGACGGAGCCAACAAAAACGTTTCTTAAAGGTGACTCTAAAGATGGAGGGAACACCTAATGCTGTTCAAGGCATTTTGTTGTTCCCCGACGACTATGTAGAACCTGCTGGCCTCACCAAGACTTTCACGTATAATTCTAACACTTCAGCTTCGAATGTTTCGGGTTATGTTGTTGCTGATGGAGATAAGTTCGTAAATGCAACGGTGTACACTGATCCGTCTTCCAATTCGTACAAGATGTTGGCTGCCGGAGCAGTGTTCTTGCCTGCTGCGGGATACCGTATTCAACAGTGGTACCAAATGTATTACTGCCACCAACCGGGGGCGTACACAGCTGGGCTTAAGTGGGATGCCTACGGTTACTATTGGTCGTCTACTTCTGGGGTTTATAACCAGTATGAGGCAAAAAGCAGAGCTTTCTATTTTGATAGATCGAGGGTTGGAGAGGCAACTTCGTATCAGGACCGCTCGCATGGCATGTGTGTCCGTTTGGTGTGGGATGCGAACTAAACGGTTCGCAAGGAGGCGGGATTTCCAATTCCGCAAGCCGAGGGAAGGGAGATTTTCCATTCCCGCATGAAAATCGTAGAGACGTCACAGTGTGGCGTCTCTATGTTTTTTATTGCGGTAGGATGGACGGCGGCAGCGTCAGCGGGTCAAGACCCGCTGTCCCTACCGGGGTGCTGCCTGCCGGGGAGCTGCCGTAGGTCGCCGACCTACGGTTACGGGAGGTTGCGTCTTTCAGACGCGGAATGGCAGATTAATGGTAATTCGTGTTGGAAGACGAAAAAGTGCATGAATATGCAGATCTCCCAATCAGGGAATTTTTGCTATTTTTGCAACCCTTAATAAATAGATATGTCCGAAACTTTCAAATCACAAGCCCTTGAGGCCAATCTGGCGCAAACGCGCTACAAAGATATCTTCATCCCCGAAGAACACCAATATTTTATCGACCTGTCGGCCAAATACTTCGGCATCAACAAACGCGCCAAGGAGTGTATCACCGAATATCACCATCCTTTGTCGAACCATACCTTCGTCACTGAAGAGTTGCGAAAGATGCTCATGGACGACTTCTGGTTCTATACCCGTGACGACATCCCCGCTGATGCCTTGAATATTCCGCTTGAGATGATGCACAGCCTGCTGAAACCCGAAGTGGCCGCCAAACTTCGGCTCAACATCATCATTACCTTGATGGAGTTTGCCAATAAGGTAATGGCAGAATCGCCCAAGCATTCGGAATTGATTGACTTGGTTTTCAGTATCTTGAACGATGCTTTTGAAACCAACAAAGATGTCTTCATCCTGGCCACGAAACACGCTGGTCGTTATCTAGACAAGGTGGCACACGACGAGCGTTTCAAGCAACAAGCTTGCCAGATGTTGCGCATGATGTTGCAAGAAAACTACCGCTATTGGCAAGAGACCTCTCAAGTGGAAAACTGGGTGGAAAGCAAACGTCAACTGCTGACCGACGAGGAGGTCAAGAAGGTGAGCGACGAAATCGGCGAGCCTTATTTCGAGCAACTAAAGGCTGATTTGGAAGCTGCCGACACTTGGGAAAAACTGACCGACATGCCCAACTTTGAGCAGGTGGCCAAGCGTTTCACCGAGTCGGAGCAGGCTTTCCCGCATTTCATCACCAAGTTCCATTACGTCTTCTTCCTGCTGCATTTGCCAGGCATGGAGAACCAGCGTGAGCGTCTCATTTGGAACATGGACCGCATGATGCGCGACGCCATCGACGAGATGCCGCAAGACGAACTGATACCTTTCATCGACACTATTTTTGATCTCGCCGAGGAGTTGCGCCAGGACTACATGTCGGCCGTGCTCGATTTTCAACTCACCTTGGGTCTGAAAATCATCGACGTGGACCAGACCGAGATGAAGGAAATTGTCAATTACTTCGAGAAGAAACTCATTGCATTCGGGTTTGTCACGCCAGGCAATGTGTTCGTTGGTGAGGATTGGCAACTCTCTGTGGATGAGAACCATATCAAGAACATCCGCGTGTGGCTCGAACTCATCGAACATGCCAAGTCACCAATGGAGAAACTGCTGTCCGCTTTGATTGTCAACCTGAAACTGGGTGGCATCTTCCTCAGCGACACTGACCTTTTCCAGCGCGAAATCACCAAGGTCTTGAACTCCAACATCACACCGTATTATAAAAAGGTGAAACAGTTGACGCGCATTTTCCCCGTTTATTTCAACGAAATCGGTGCCGAGGGCGAAATCCGCAACGTGACGACCAACATGGACGAGATTTCGGGCCGTCAGGACCAATTGGTGCATTTCCTCCGCAAACAGGTACACACCGAGAGCAACAACACCTTGATAGCCTTGACTTTCGACGTGTTCAAGTTCTGGAGCGACGGCAACCTCGACCTGCTGAAACCCATCTTACCGAATAACGTCTTTGAAAGTATCGACAAGGAAAGCACTTGGTTTGTGCACGTCCACAACCTCGTGCAGATGATGTGCGAAATCTCTTGCCTCAACCCTGAGGATGTGCTGATGCTTTCGCGTGACGACTATGAGAACCTTATCGCTTCGGCGGCTCGACGTCTGGAGTTGGGAGAAGACCTCTACCAGCGCGAGCGCGCCCGTTTGATGGACATCCGCGACTTGTATGCTTATCTCCGTGAGAAATACAGCTTCGAGTCAGTCAACATCTTCAGCTCGTTGCGCAGTTTCCCATTCATCCCTGATGAAGAAATTGACGCGTTCGAAAAGGCCTACAAGAAGAAGGATTTCGGCAAGTCGCTGACCATGATTTACGCCTTCATGGACAAACTCAAGAGTGTGATTTTCAACCCTGAGCAGAGCGAAGGGTGGGAAAACATCTATCACAAGCGCCACATCGCCATCGGCATCCCGTCGATGTACGGTACATACCGCGAGAACAAGTTTGAGGCTATGGGCCTGACCTTCCGTTTGGAGCGTGTGGCCACACAACTCATGGAAAAGGTCGTGCAAAGCATTAACCTTGAATATATCTCGGAACGCACACTGAATCAGATCTATACGATCCTCGAATACTTCCGCAATGGCCTTGAACTTGATGGCATCACCAATCAGAGCTTCAACCAGAAACTCGACATGCTTCGCTACAGCCTGACTTCACGAAGCTTCTCTTTCGGCCAGTATATCAACATTTTCCAGTTCATTGCCGAAGATGTGCGCCGCATCATCATCAAGTATTTCCTGAAGTCCTACGAATATCCGCTGAAAATCGTCATCCCACAACTCTTTGACGCTGAGGGCAAACTCAACGAACGCGAGACAGCGGCCTTGATTAGCAAGAAATCCGAGGAATTCCACCGCGACCTGCTCTCCGATGCCTTCCTGATGCAGCCCTTGGACAACTTTATCGGGCGCATTCTTCACTCGTTACGCACGATGGAGGCCACCCTCGACCCGAAACTCATCAGCGACATTATGACCTACAATTCCGAGATGCTGATCAGTCCTTTCTGGAAAAAAACGCCCAAGATGGACAACCAAGTCTTTATCGGAAACAAGGCTAACAACCTGAAAAACTTATACTTGAACGGTATGCCTGTGCCGCCAGGATTTGTCATTACTACTGAAACTTTCCGCCGCAACGAGACCATCAACACGATTCCGGAATTGCGCACGGAAATCCATGGCATGATTCGCAAACACATTGAGGAGTTGGAGCGCATCACTGGGCGAAAGTTTGGCCAGCCAGAGAATCCATTGCTCGTTTCGGTACGTTCGGGCACAGCCATTTCCATGCCGGGCGCCATGGACACTTTCTTGAACGTGGGTCTCAACGACGAGACTACGGAAGCCATCGCGCAAGACGAAAGCATTGCTTGGGCGGTGTGGGACTCCTATCGCCGTTTCTTGCAGAGCTGGGGCATGGCCAAAGGCATCGAACGTGATGTCTTTGACGACGAAATCAATGCTTTCAAGCAGAAAAGCAATGTGAAAATGAAAGCCGACTTCAGTATCGGGCAGATGCGCGAGGTGGCGCAATCCTACAAGCGCATCCTCGCCGACCACGGAGTGGCTTTTGAGCAGGATTCGTTCAAGCAACTGATAGAGTGCGTCAACATGGTCATCGAGTCGTGGAACTCGGAGCGCGCGTTAGCTTATCGGAGGCATTTGGGTATTTCCGAGAATTGGGGTACAGCTGTGATTGTGCAGCAAATGATTTTCGGCAACCGTAGCGAGACCTCGGGGTCGGGGGTGGTGTTCACGCAAAACCCGCATCGCGAACGTCCGGGCGTGCATCTGTATGGCGACTTCACCATGCGCAGTCAAGGCGAGGACATTGTGGGCGGTTTGGTCAAACCGTTGCCGATTGGCGAAACCCAACGCAAAGCCGCTGGACTCGAAGGTTCTTCAATGCAGACCATGTTGCCCGACATCTACAAGAAGATTTATTCCATTGCCGTCGAACTCACCGAAAACCTTGGCTACAGCCCGCAGGAAATGGAGTTTACTTTCGAGTCCGACAAGCCCGAGGATTTCCACATTTTGCAAATCCGCGACCAAGACCTCAAGACAGAAGAGGAAAAGATTGCCTTTGTGCAGTCGCCCGACGAAATGAAACAATTGGGGCACGGCATGGGTATCGGAGGCGGTGCCATGAACGGATTGGCAGCTTTCAACGCAGACCAAATAAAGGCTTTACGCGAGCAATATCCTGATAATCATGTTATTTTGGTACGACCCGACACCGTGCCTCAAGACATCGGCATGATCTTCGACTGCGACGGACTCCTTACCGCGCGCGGCGGTGCCACGTCACATGCGGCAGTCACGGCGGTGCGTCTTGGCAAGGTCTGTGTGGTCAGTTGCGACGGCCTCGAAGTCGATGTCAATGATGAATTCGGCCAACTGAACGGACATCCGCTCCGTATGGGTGAAAAAATCGCCATTGACGGCAATCTCGGCATCGTCTACTTAGGTCATTATCAGACAGAAAAGATGATGGTGGGGAAAGGATACAATTATTAGTTGAAAGTTAGGAGTTGAAAGTTAAGAGTCGAAAGCTGTAAACTGTAGGCTATCACACCGTGGCAGCCGCAAGGATAACGACAAGTCTGCGATATTATAATATGACAAATTTACAATTTATCGTACGATGGTAATTGACCCTTGCAAACGCAAATGTTCCTCGCCCGTCCCACCCATGTAGGTGATTTCGCAAACATAGAAATACGTGCCTGACGGACAATCCATTTTCGTGTTTTTGTTCTTGCCGTCCCATTGGATAAGTGGGTCGTCGGAGTCCCAAAGGACGTTGCCCCAACGGTTGAAAACAACCGTTTTCGCACTGATAACAAGGGAGACACCTGAAATCTTCGGCTCAAAAACATCATTGAAACCGTCACCGTTGGGTGTGAAAACATTAGGCAACTCGTATGAGAATTCCTCAGCAGGCTCTTCACTTCCGATTCGCACTGATTTGATGGCGGAATAGTTCACCAAAGGCTGCATAATGCCTTCCAAAGTATAATGCCCAAAAGTACGGACACAATAACGGTAGGTCGCATCGTTTTCCACGTCTGTGTCGGTGAATTCAAAACCAGTCACTGAGGCGATTCCAACAAAATGATTGCCAACTTCTTTGAAGACCTGTGTACTGTCGATGAGCCACGGTACAACTTCCGTCCATGAAAGATGGGCTTCATTGTTGACTCCGTTTGCCGAAAGCATCACTGCTGAGGCTGTCGCGCTCTCCCCTATCGGTTGCTGGTTGGCGTCACTCATCTGCACTTTGTATAATAAGGAAGTCGCTGTCCCCAAGTCGAGGTTGGTGTCCAAAAAACTCGTGTCGGCACCTTCGTAAGCAATGGAAGTTACGCCGTCAAGGATGCGTGTCAAGGTGTATTTGAATGGCGCAATATATTGTCCGTCAATCTCTTGTGGTTTTGTCCAACAGGTAATGACGTGACCTGAAACAAGGTCAATGCTGTCATTGCTGACATGGGTCATCAGCGGACTGTCATTGCTGAGCGTCACACAAGCCGCATCGCTGACGATGCCCTTGGCGCCATCACGGAATTGTGCCACAACGCGATACTCATAGGCCATGCCTTGTGCAAGATCGTGATCGGTGTAAGAAATCGCTGCGGCATCGTTTAAGGTGGCTATCAGTTGATAGCCCTCGCGGATACCCGTTTCGCAAGCATCGGGTACATAGCCGTCGCAACCCGCCCTGCGATATACCAACAACGCCGTCGCATTCGGACAAGCATACGCCGCCCACGAAAGTGCCACATCATGACCCTGTATCTCAGCAATCAAATTCTGTACTTTTGGTCCCACCACATTGATTGTGATGGTTTTAATGTTAGTCAAGCTCACGGGCAAGTCGTCGTCCTTGGCGTGAATCACTACCTGATATGGCGTATTGCGCACATGGCTGCAGGTCGTGTTCCAAATGAACTCAAACTCTGGGCTCAGTCCGAACACCGTACCAGGATTCATGATAGCAGGACTTTGCACCAACTCGAACGGTGCGCCCGAAGCGGTTAGGGTCACGTTATTGTACGGATCAGGGTCGGAACCACTGACCACAAAGGAAAGCTGTTCGCCGGCAACAACACAATACTCGTCCTCGCAAAAGATTTCAGGCAGATTGTTGTTGCAAGCCGAAATCAGGATTTGCATATCGCGAATGACGGAGCCAATTTTCACGCCGTAGCGCCATTCCTCAACGATAAACGCCACATTGTACTCGCCTTGCAACACGGGATTTTCCCAGCGCAACTCGCCTGTAACCGCATCAATTTCAAAGGATTGGGAAGCCTGAGGATAGGCGTAGCCTGGAATGTCCATGCCGTCCATGCCTTTGCAGTTGACCAAGCGGAAACTCAAGCTATCACCATCGGGGTCGTAAGCCGAAGGATTGTGCAGATACAATTTACCCACGCAACCCTTGTCGATGGGTGCATTCAGCAGTTGTACCGAATTATTGTTGCCCAAAAACGGATTGATGACCAGTTCCGTCTCGATATACATCGGCACCATCACTGAATTGGGCACATTCACCACGCCGTAGTTGCGGTTGGCATCCTCCATGCTGATGACATACGTTCCAGCAGAAGAATAATTGTGCACAGATTTATAAGTGTTTACGATACAATCATCGCCCAAATCATGCCAAGCGGTTCGCGGGATATACTCCTCGGAGCCATCGCCCCAACTGATAAGCAACGAATCACGTTGTTCCCAAGCTGCATTGGGTACATTATAAGTAGTTAGCGTAAACTCGTAAGCGTTACCATTGAGCCTTTTGTATGTGATTTCGGCTGCACGCTGGTGGGTCGCCTTGGCGGTGAAGGCAAGGCAAAAGAGAAAACCTATGATGAGCAAAAGTTTACGCTTCATTGCAGCATTCTTTGAGATTGCAAATGTAGTGTTTTTTGAGAAAACGGCGATGATTTCAGAAAAATGGATTATTTTTGGCTATTTGGATGATTATTTATGGTCAGATAGCCAAAAATAAAACCATCATCCGCCTAAAGTGACATTATTTTGTCGTTTACGCGGAAGATAATTTGCAAAAGGGATGAAAAAAGGTGACGGAGGCTGCAAAAATGATTTAATTTACCATTCTAAACACATCTCCAGAGCCATCGATTATAGTTCCTCGTGATGCATCTACACTGATAATCATAGCACCACCGCCCGTATAAGGAGAGCTGACACTAATCGTTGCGGTGCTTCCGTTAAAGTTCAACACCCTTGGGGCATTGGTTAACAAACTGCCATTTACATACATCCCTTGGAAATTGATTTTGATGCTGTTGCCTGCGTTATTTTTGAAGGTATGGGAACTTGTATAGTTTATTACATCAGTATCATTCGTAAATCTTGCATTTATACTACTCCCTCCTGTATTATATGAATAACTGTTATCATTATATGATGAGTAATTGGATATTTTACGAAATTTTTCACCATTTTTTTTGTCAAAATAAAGTGTCAGCCCATCCCATCCGCTATAAAAGTTAAATCGAAAGTCAAGGTAGCTATAGGCACCAAAATGAATAGTATTGTTATCCCAATCAAGGTTGAATGATCCTTGGTCAATTATTCCGTTTGATGAATATGCGACAATTTGTCCATCTGATACCTCCAATCGACCCAACGCTCTGCTCCCGTATATATAACCTGACCATTCCCATGTACCTTGAAGTTGTTCGACCAATCTAATCGATCGGTCAAATATACCTAAAGATGTACCCATAATGCCGATGCTGCCATCGCAATTAATCTCTTTAATACTTTGAGGAATATCTACGGATGTCACATTGCTACAATCATAAAATGCACACATTCCGATTGAAGTCACGGAATTGGGAATTTGAATGGAAGCCAAACCCTGGCAACCTTGAAAAGCACCGTTGCCAATTGATGTTACAGAATTGGGAATTTCAAGATAAGCCAAGCCTGTACAATTTTTAAAAGCATCTCTCCCAATTTCTTTCACAGAATTGGGGATAATAATAGACCACAAACTCTCGCAGCCCTCAAAAGCACTTTCTCCAATGGATTTGATGGATTGAGGGATTTCCATGGCTGTTAGTTTTGTACATCCTTCAAACATATTCCTTTCAATAGATGTCATAGAGTTCGATATATTGGCTGAAGTCAGACTCTCGCAGTCTTCAAATGCACAGCTGCCAATTGATGTTACAGAATTGGGAATCTCAATAGAAGTCAATGCTTTACATCCTTCGAATGCACTGTTGCCAATGGATTCCATGGAGTTGGGGATGTTAATCGAAGCCAATTCTGTACATTTATAAAAAGCATAATCTCCAATTATAGTTACGGAATTAGGGATGCTAATAGAAGACAGCCCCATACAACCATGAAAAGCCCATACTCCGATGGATGTTACAGAATTAGGAATAATTGTGTTTTTGCAGCCCGAAACTAATTCATTGGTATTAGTCAAAATGATAGCATTGCAATTCTCTCGTGAATCAAAAACAGGATTTCCTGATTGCACGGAGATATGTTCTAGGCCTATACAATCACTAAAGCCAAATTCTCCAATTCTAATTACAGAATTGGGGATTTCAATAGAAACCAACCCCGTCCATCCTGCAAAAGCTTCCCCAATATATCTTATAGGATATTGTACATTATCCAAAGAAATTGTGTTGGGCAGTGAAAGTGAATATTTTTTGTCAAAATCGAAAACATCTTTTGTTTGGATTTCTGCCTCAAAAGTGTTCATACTAAAATAACCACTTCCGCTAGTAACTTTAGTATCAAGCGTTTTCCAATCCAAGGTATTGTCTTGAAACTTGTTAATGAAATCTGAATAGTTTTCTTTTCTTAAATGCAAACAGCGAAATAGACTCAAAGAATCGTTAGATTTTGCAAACATCATTAGGTTCGTGTCACTCGTTACAATAGCCCATATTTCTTCAGAATCACTTTGATAAACAAGCCGTGATGCAATTGTATAGCGATCTTTTCCTGAACAAGCGGCCATAGTTATGAGAAAGATTATTATCACTATTATTTGATTTACTTTTTTCATTTTGTAAGTATTTGTTTGTTCAATTGAATTCATTTTCGGTTTTCAATACTCTTTCTCCAAAAAAACAATTTTTGCCGTTCGGCGTCCACTTTCATTCCGTTTTTCATCGAACATTATCCAGAAAACATATCCAATTAGGTTAGGATAAAGAATCTGTCCATTTTCTAATTCTTTTAAATCTCCATTTACACTCATACTATAATAAAACCTCGGAGGGTTTGGTCCGGGGTAACTAGAATATGTGATGTTTTCTAGTTGCCACACTTTACCTCTTGGGACACCAATTGCTTTTGTATACACACCATCTCTATTAAGAGTTAATCCTTGAAGAGAACCGGCATAGTCCTCATATCCAGCCCTATTTAATATTAAAGAATAATCAATTTTTATTATCCTTTCTACACCTTGCCTTCTCCTTTCCTCCTCCAAACGTTTCTCCTCTTCATGCTTTCTCCATTCATTCGCCAAACGCTCTTCTTTTCTTTTTTGTTCCCAGCGATTATCTGCATAGGCTTCATCACTTAAACTTGTTGAAAGGGTATATTGTTCTTCTTTTGTCTGTTCTAATCCATCTTCTATACCTAATAAATAATGCCTATTTATCGTAATACTACTATTGTCAAGAAAACTGGCTTCGTAACAGAATTCAACAAAATGCAAAGTGTTGTCTCGAAAATTGACATAAAAAACACCTGTCGCTTCTCGGTGACGCATACAACGTGAATAAACCAGTAAAAACAGTCTGTCATTAACCACTTTATAAGCTCGGAACCAAATGTCATCGCACATCTCATAATCTTCAATACTATGTGCATTAGGCAAAACTTGTTTTGTTTCACCATTAGAATAATCATGAACCATAATTACAGTACTGCCTAATTCATCTTCTGTATATTTTGAATAGAATATCTTTTGTGCAATTGAATCTATTCTTTCTGTTATGATTTTGTCATTTGGGCCCAATGTCGCTTTAAATTCGTCAGCAACCTTCTCAAATCGAGCCATTTTGCGCTCGTATGAATCGCACGACAATAACGCCATGGAAATTGTAATGGCTGCACTAAAAAGCAGCAACATTATCTTCAGTGTGTTTTTCATTTTTGTAGTTGTTAGGTGTTACAATCGATAATCTTTTAATAATCAAATAATTGGTCATTTGTATATTATATTGGTTTTTTGTTGAAAATTGCCACAACATTTATCATTTGACAATTCCCGCAAATAAGGACTTTCAATATTTCCCTTTGGCTTTGCGCCATCAGCAGGACCTATTACCGAAACCCTTTTATCCTCAATGATTGAGTATTTCAGTTTGTCAACAGTAAAACTTTGCGCAAAAATGTTTGTCATTCCTACTATAGTAAGCAGCATGGCAAATAATGCCGTCCTTATCCTTTTTATGCAATTATTCATAATGTATTGTATTTGTTTGATTTACTATCTTTTTATATTAAATGATTCGCTTTTTTTGTCTTTGTCTTTCTCTGTTATTCATTCTTGCATTTTTGTAGACCGAAAGCAACTAGAATAAATCATATTATAAATAGATGTTTGAGCCTGTTTGATATATTGAATAGGATTGTTCTTGCTATTAATATATTGCGGATATTTTTTGTCACCAGTAGATTGGTCTATCCAATAATTTGCTATGCAAGTTCCGTTATCATCAAATTCTACCACAGTATATTTGCCGTTATCTGTAAAATAGTCGCCGCTAACAGTCCATTTGCCACACGGTCCTCTATTATTGAATTTGCCAGACACTTCATAATGATACGGATAGTTCCCAAATAGTCTTTGTTGTCCGGAATAATTATTCATATCTTCACTCGCCTCACCAAAACCAAGTTTATAATCTCCCGAAACAATCACATTGTTAGAAACTTCTCCAATCACCCATCCTCTCGGCTTGTATATGGATTTGTTGTTTTGATAACCCTTATCATGCCAAAATTCTCCAAAATGAATGATATAATGATACTGCTTGGCGAATCCTTGCGGCTGTCCGTATTCATCAAAGCTAATCTCCTTATATACAAACAATTCTCTATCAGCCCAATATGCCCAAACCCATTTCCCGACTTGTTTGTCATCTTTAAACTCTCCAATAGCAAAAGGAGCCAAAAGAGCAACTACTTTAATGTCATTGTCTGAACTATAATCAGATATATTTTTGAGTAATGCAAAGACATCTTCTCGCATTAGTAGAGACAGATCTTCCTCGTTACCTGCAAAGAAAAAATTACCTTCAAAGCTTCTTGTCAAATCTTCTGCTTCTCTGTAATTATATTGTGCAAAACCTTCTTTTTTCGCGCTTTGTATTTCCGATCTATTATAGTAATATCCAAACCCAGGCATTTCAAACTTTCCTTTATAAGTACTTAAACCCGGACTGTCTAAACGCCCAGGAGTTTTCTGTCCCTCAAAAAGGCACTCAACAATATGGCCGCTATCATCGTTATAGGAGTAATAATTCAATTTGCTTGGAGAATAATCCTCTGCAAAAACATTTTCCGTCCCAAAAATACTCAAAAGAGCAATCAGGACAAACAAATTTGTTCTTCTTATTATAAGTTTAATTGTTCTCATTTTGTTTGTATTTAAATAGTAATTACTTGAATTCCACCTTTTCTTTATATCCATTCAAATAAACGAGGTTCTCGTCTTCATGGTTGATTTTACTTAAAAGCCCCTTTCCTCGTTCCGAATGGTAGAGTCTATCAAGATAGAAATTGAAGAATGTTATCACATCGTCAGGTTTCAAATTGCCGTGACGCAAATAAACATTCAATTCCTCAAAGAAGCGCAGGAACAATTCCACTTGATATGCCGAAGGCTCTTCGTCCGTTGGGTCAATATCACGGAGATATTTTACTACGGCTTGCATATCGTCATTCATCAAATATCGCTTATTCAATTGCGAAAGCAGTTTGTTGCTCTCCTTTCGCTTATAGTGCTGCAATTCGATATATGACAGCACAACGGTTATTGCCGCAAGAAGCAGTTTTCCAATATCAAAGTAGTTTTCGGGTGTCAAGTTGCACATTTGCATGGTTTTTATTGTTTTGTAGATTGCTAATCATAATCATTTATGTATATAGTCTTAATTCAAAAAGAATTAAAACAGCGAAGAAGAATGTCTGAATTTCAAATATTCAGCCTCGGCGACATCTCTGTTTTGATAGCTGCTGTACCCCATATAAGCTCTATTGGTTGAAATTTCAAATACCAAGTTTTCTATATACGGTGTACTTCTTCCTACCCAAACTTCTTTCCCGTCCCTTTGTACATGATAGTCCACTGGCCCAACATAATAAGTTACTCTTTTAGCAGGACGAATCACGAATGCGTCATCAGATATTATATCTATCTCACCACAATACTCTTTCCTAATCTTTCCGTCAACGATGCCGACGTGTCCAACAACAATTCTTCCATCAGATAACACGCCATATCTTTGCTCGTATTTAGATTCATAGAAAGTATATGTTCCAACAAATCTATTAAAGAATCTTTCGGACTCTTCTTGTTCTTGTTTTCGAGCCCTTTCTTCTGCGGCAATCCGTTCTTGTTCCGCTGCTTTTTCAGCTTCCATTTCCGCTCGAACTTTTTGTTCGGCTTCAATCCGTATAGCCGCTTCCCTTGCTTCTTTTGAAGCTTTCGATTCGCATGAAACTGTTACAACCGATATGGCCGCTGCCAATAACAGCAAAGCCATCAATCTTACTATGTTTTTCATATTACTAATGTTTGAGGTTATTATTTCTTAATTGGGTAACAACATTCTTTTGCTTTAACTTTTATATTTCAATTCCAGCTTCTTTAGCTAATTGCTCCAAATCTTCAAATGTTGTCACAATTCTTATTGGACCTGGTGTAAGAGGTCTTCTTGTTTCCATGTTGCACGGAATCCAAGAAATGTTACAGACAACATCAAAATCAGTGTATGGGATACAAAAAGTGTTGTAGGCTACACCAACAATCCCTTTTACATAAACGATGCCACCAGACATCACTATTTCTCTAAAACCTCTCTCCATCAAAAGCTTGGGGGTGATAAACTCTTTACTCATAGTAATCTTCGTTTTTGAAAAATTATACTTGTTTTGAATTAATTATTATGTGGGTATCACATGCTACAAAACTAAACTATAATTTCCTCTCCTCACGCATTTCCACTTGCCCAATTCAGGCACGAAACCCCGCCAATTTGGGCATCTATAACGACTCGGAATACAGCTGGAAGAAATCGTAACCAAGTGCTTTTGAGATTTGCCACAATTGGTAAGTGTCGATGTATTGCTTGTGGAAAATCTTGCTGATGGTGCGGGGATTGCACGACAATTGATGCGCCAGCCAAACATTGCTGCGCCCTTGCCGCTTCAATTCGTCCCTTATCCGTTCTCCTATGTGAGGAAGTTCATCCATTCCTTTGCCTTTTGCAGAGCTTCATTCTCAAAAAGCAACCATAAAGAAAGCGTGGAAACCTTTTGCATTACCTTCCGCTGTGGATTTACTGGACTACCAAATTGATAGGTAAGTACAAAAAGTCCACGCTAATCAGCGTGAACTATTCGCAACTTATTCCCATCAATTGAAAGTGTCCAGTTTTCAGCGGAGAGAACAAGAGCAAAGCTCAGTGTTTTAAATATGTGTTAGTTTTTATTCCTTTTTCTAGAATTCAGTTTTTATGGTTTTGTATTTAGTTGAGCGGCACACCATATTCATAGATGGTGTCGCTGGGTAAATCAATGCGTTCATTCCAAATGATGCAGGTACGGCTTGCATCCAACTGTGCCATCGGCCAAAGACCAATTTCAGTAATCAGACTTTTGAAATCTTCAATAGTGTTAATGTCATCCTTCACATCGTAACACACACGAAAGCCGTCGTCGAAAGTCACCCACAACTTCCAATCATCTCCTAATTCAAATTGTTTTATTCTTGGTATCATAGCGGCTGAATCTTTTCCATTTTCTGTGTATTCCACATTTCCACCAATTCTTCATAGTGTAGTCCAAGCCATTCCTTCACCAACTGTTGGGCTTTGATCGGCAAATCGCCCTCTGTCATCTCAAAGGTTTTGATGTCGAAAATGCCAACATACTCATTATAAAGTGCATGAATATGCGCTGGCTCATGTTCTTTCGGCTTGAAGAACATCTTAATGATGATTCCGTAAAAGCGACTTATTTCTGGCATGACGATATTTTTTTCTGCAAAGATATACATTTTTTCAATAACACAAAACAAGGCGCACCCAAAAGGCACGCCTTATTCTTTTTCAATCTGCCAAAAGCAATCACTTGTTCTTCAGCAGGTCGCGGATTTCGGCGAGGAGTTCTTCCTGCGTCGGGCCAGCGGGAGCGGCAGGTGCAGGTTCTTCCTTCTTCTTCAGCGAGTTGAGGCCTTTCACCACCATGAAGATGCAGAAGGCGATAATGATGAAGTCGAAGATGACTTGGAGGAAGTTACCCCACGTGAGGGCCAATTCTGGCTTCACGACGGTCTCGCCGTCCATAATTGCTTCGCGGATAACCCATTTCCACTCGGTGAAAGTGAGACCGCCAGTAACTGCGCCAATCAGCGGCATGATGATGTCAGACACCAATGAAGTGACGATTTTGCCAAAAGCGCCGCCAATGACGACACCGATGGCCATGTCCATCACATTGCCTTTAACGGCAAAATCCTTGAATTCCTTGAATAATCCCATAGTAATTGATTTTTAATGGTTGAACTTTAATGTGGTTGATGTCGCAAAATTAGGAAGAAAACGATTCGCTCCAAGAAAAAAACTCAAAAACTTCATTCAACACGGACGAAATCAAAACTCCGAAGTAAAATGGAACTCAATGTCGGGATATTTCTCCATCGCCATTTGGAGGGCATAGGGCGACTCGGCCAAAAACACGTCGCGGCCTTCCTTGTCTTCAGCGAGGTTCAAGGCTTTACGCATCTTGAAATCAGACAATTGCGCTTCGTTAGTACTGGTAATCCAAGCAGTCTTGTAGAGCGAAATCGGCTCGTAGCGGCAGGAAGCGTTGTACTCGTGCAGCAGGCGGTATTGAATGACCTCAAACTGTAACTCGCCCACCGTGCCGATGATTTTTCGGCCTGTCATTTTGCCCGTAAAGAGCTGAGCCACACCTTCATCCGTCAGTTGTTCCAAACCTTTGGCCAACTGCTTCGACTTCATCGGATCTGCATTTTCAACATACCGGAACTGCTCAGGCGAAAAGCTCGGTATGCCCTTATAATTTAGGATTTCGCCCTCGGTCAAGGTGTCGCCGATTTTGAAGTTGCCGGCATCGTAAAGACCCACAATATCACCCGGATAAGCCTCGTCCAAAACGGATTTTTTCTGTGCCATGAAAGCGGTCGGATTCGAAAACTTCAGCTCGCGGCGCTGGCGCACGTGGAAGTAATTCTTGTTGCGCTCAAAACGACCCGAAACCACGCGCACAAAGGCGATGCGGTCGCGGTGGTTGGGGTCCATGTTAGCGTGAATCTTGAAGACGAAGCCCGTAAACTTCTCCTCGGTCGGTTCAATGCGGCGTTCCACCGTGTCGCGGCCAATCGGCGTGGGTGCTATCTCAATAAAGCAGTCCAGCAACTCCTTCACGCCGAAGTTGTTCAGAGCCGAACCAAAAAACACGGGACAGACGTCACCCTTCAGATAAGCCTCTCGGGAAAACGTGTCGTAGACGCCCTGCACCAATTCCGTTTCGTTACGCAAGGTTTCGGCATCCTCGCCAAGCATTTTGTCCAATTCGGGATTGCTAAGGTCATCGAAGGCAATGCCCTCCGTAATATGCTGTTTGTCAGAGTTAAAAAGATAAAGACTCTTGTCGTAAATGCTGTACACGCCCTTGAACTTCGGTCCCATGTTGATAGGCCAACTCAGGGGGGTGAGTTTCAAGTCCAACTTTTGCTCGATTTCGTCCAACAGCTCAAATGGGTCCTTACCAGGGCGATCCATCTTATTGATAAACACAATAATAGGCGTGTTGCGCATCCGACACACCTCAACCAACTTCTCCGTCTGCGACTCGACGCCCTTGGCCGCATCAATGACCACGATGACGCTATCCACAGCCGTCAAGGTGCGGAAAGTGTCTTCGGCAAAGTCCTTGTGGCCAGGCGTATCCAAGATATTGATTTTGATGTTTTTATAGTCAAATCCCATGACAGAAGTAGCCACCGAAATACCACGTTGCCGCTCAATTTCCATCCAGTCGGAAGTGGCGGTCTTGCGGATTTTGTTCGACTTCACGGCACCAGCTACCTGAATGGCTCCGCCGTAAAGCAGCAATTTCTCGGTCAAAGTGGTCTTACCCGCATCGGGGTGGCTGACGATGGCGAACGTCCTGCGCCTGTTGATTTCATCCAAAAAAGCCATATCGAAAGCGTTTTGCGAAAAAGTCTGCAAAAATAGGAATAAAAGTCACGCCAATCCGTTATTTTTCATACTTTTGCCCAAAATCCACGCTTCGCCATGTTCAAAAGCGTCAAAAACAAGTTTTTCAGGGGGGTATTGAGTGCCTTGGTCATCCTTTTAGGGCTATGCCTCGGCTTCTTTCTCCTCGTCTACCTCACCGTTCCCGCCTATAAATTCAAGGAACCCAGACCTTTCAGCGGCGAATACCTCTACAATCCATATCAGGACATGAACCCTGACCAATGGAAAAAATACCATTTCCATTGCCATTCGCACAAATATTTCGGCCTGACCAACGGCAGAAAAAGCAAGGAAACGGCCATCGACAGCGTTTATCAAGCCTTGGGCTACGACCATTACGGCATCTCCGACTACATGCACATCAACCCGCATGGGGCTGAAAAGGAAGGCTTTATCCCTGGTTATGAGCATGGTTACGGCTTCATCCGCAAAACGCACCAAATCTGCATCGGGGCGGAAAAAGTGTGGCGCATCGACTACCCCTTTATGCAGAATCTCAACATGAAGCAACACACTATCAATAAGTTGGGAGAACAAAGCCGCTTTGTCATGCCTGCTCATGCCTCTTTTACGAAGGGCTACAAGGTGAGCGACATGAAATGGCTGAGCAACTATCGTCTCTTGGAAATCATGAATCCTTATGGCAACGCGCTGGAACACTGGGACATGGCTCTTTCCAACGGGCATCGTGTGTACGGCCTCGGCGACGACGACACCCACGACATCACCAACATCCGCGAGGTGTGCCACAACATGACCATGGTCAACACACCCGACTTGGTGCCGGAACATGTTTACGAGGCCTTGGAGATAGGCAACAGCTACACCGTCGAGTTCGTCAATTTCTTCTGTTTCCCGATGAGCCTTGAAGAGAAAATCCACGAGGTCAGAGACCTCGCTTATCTCACTAAGGCACAATTGGTTAGTGACACCTTATTCATCGAGACTTCGGCTGAGCGGATGCGCGAAGTCAGCTTCATCGGCCAGAACGGAAAGGTGCTGAAGACGCAGGAGGACGTACATACCGCATTTTACGTCATCCAGCCCGAAGACAGCTACGTCAGGACACAAATCGACCTGAACCTGCGCGATGTACTTTACCTGAATCCCGTCACACGACACCCTTCCCCGACTGTGGTGGACCGCCGCTTGGATGAAGTTAATTGGGCGCAAACCGTGCTCTATTGGGTGGTGTACGCAGTGGCAGTTTTGGCCTTCATTTGGTATCTTATCAAGAAAGCGAAAGATGCGAATTAAAGAACAGAATATCAACAAGATACTGATTTGGCTTTTGGTCATTAGTGCTGTCGTAAGAGGCATTTTGGCGGCCTGGATGGAATTCGGCAACGACGAAGTTTATTACTGGACTTACGCCCTCTATCCCGACTGGAGTCACTTCGACCATCCACCAATGGTGGGCTGGGTGATTCAATTATTCAGCCTTAACTTGTTGTTTGACAGTGAGTTTTTCATCCGACTCTCGTCCATCGTCTTCATGACCGCCGACACCTATATCATATACCGCATCGCGAAGGAAATCAAGGATGCGCAAGCAGGACTGTATGCCGCGATACTTTACACCGCCTCGGTTTATGCCTTCGTCATCACGGGCGTTTTCATCCTGCCCGACACGCCGCTGATGCTGTTTTGGTTGCTGGCCGTTTGGATAGCAATAAAATCCGAAAAAAAGAAAAATTTGCTGCTTTTCGGACTTTTTGCCGGATTAGCTATGCTCTCCAAGTATTCGGGCGTTTTCCTTTGGGTCGGAATGGGGCTTTATATCCTGATTTTCAACCGAAAAGAACTTAAAAATCCCTATTTGTACCTTGCCCTAATCATTTCTGCAATTTGCTGTATTCCAATCCTTTACTGGAACATCCAAAATGGATTCGTCAGCTTCAGTTTCCATAGCGGAAGAATTGGAGGTAGTGGGCTTAATTTCAGCATGTTAGGTAGTGAGTTGGCAGGCGAATTCTTCTATAACAACCCTGTGAACTTTGTTTTGGCCCTCCTCGCTGTCATTGCGGCCTTTAAAGGAAAAATCAAAATGGAGAAAAACGCGCAACGGCTCCTACTATGTACCGCCCTGCCGATGATTGGGCTGTTTTGGCTCTTCTCCCTAACCAAGCCGACTTTGCCCCATTGGAACGCACCTGCCTATGTCCTGCTCATTTTGTTATCGGCTGTGTATCTGAGAGATAGAAGCACCCATTTGGAACAACTGCCCCATTCCATAACAACCGCGCTTGTTGTGTTGCTTCTCATCTTGGTTGTCGGCGTGGCCGAAATCAAGACAGGATTCATTCCATTGGACAAACATACTGAGCCTGAACAACTTGGAAGAGATGATTTCACCCTTGACATGTACGGTTGGCGGCAGTTGGGCGAAAAATTCGCCGACTTCCGCGAAAAGAAAATCGCCGAAGGTGAGATGAGTGAAACAGACGGCATTGTGGCCAATCAATGGTTCCCCTTGGCCAACTTGGACTATTATGTGGCGCGACCGCTTGGAATGCGCGTCATGGGTTTGGGTTGGCCTGAACAATTGCATAAATACCTATGGATCAACGAAGAACGATGTGGATTTCAGCTCGGCGAAAACTATTGGTTCCTCTCTGACAGCCGCTATCTGAAAGACCCGAAAGAAATCTATCAATGGTACTTTGAGCAAATCGAATTCATCGGCACAATTCCGATTGAACGCTGCGGAAAACCAGCGAAAAACGTCTTCGTCTACACCTGCAAAGGCTTGAAAACCATGCCTCCAGGCCTTGAACAACTCAAGACTCACGCTTTTTGAACAAGAACACGTAACCGTCCGTTGAGACCAAATCATAGTCCAAAAGGCCGTACAAAGCGACCACATCATCCCAGGTGCATAGCCAATCCCGATAAATGACGACAAGGTAGTATTGTGCGCCCGTCGATACTCCTCTACTCTGATAATCAAAGATTTCCGAACGCATGGCCAAATGCGGAACCAACATATATGAAGCACACACGGAAGCATCATCGGGAATCTGTTCCATCATCTGGCGGGCATAATCGATGTCAAAATTCCTTTGCTCATAATGCCGCTCTTGATACACGCACAACTGGTCGAGGAAAACCCTTGAACGGGGCACACCGATGGTATAGAAAGTGGTGAGAATCACTGATATAAGCAAGGCCACGACCAAAACGAGTCGCCCTGTTCGATGTTTCAGTTTCAGGATGACCAAGAAAGACGAAATCACCAACACGGGCATGAACTCCACCGAATATTGGAACGAAATGCCCCAAAAATTGGGCTGGCTGGCAAACATCTTTTGTCCGATGAGCGGCAACAGCATGATCAAGTAATTGGGCTTCAATAGGGTGAGAATCAATCCAGTAGCCAAAGCACAACAATAGAATTCCTCCTTAACGCCAGTGTAGTCAGAATTAGCGATGGAAGCCAAAACCGTCTGTTTCGGGGTTCCTCCGAGACTCACAAACTCCTCCAAGCCGATAGTACTGGTAAACAGGAGTTTAAACATCAGTTTCGGATGTGCGAGCAAGGTTCTGGCAATTTCGAAATAATTGTCGCCAAGATAACTGTAACGGGCAAATCCTCCGCCTGAACCACCCAATCTTGGCATCACTATCATGTTGATAATGAAGAAATAAGCTATTGCAAAAAACGCATAGCCCACCAAATGCCACAAGGCTTTTTTGTCCTGGCGATAGTCCCACATTAGGCCAAGGACGATGAAAAACAGCCACAGCGACATGTTCTCCTTTCCGATAACGAACAACACGACGAACAATGACGACAACCCGTATTGTCCTTTCTTTAAGAAATAGAAAAGCCAAGGCAACATCATGGCTGTCAGCACGTTGGAATGATAGTCAAAAGCCAAGGCATGGATGATTCCGAAGGAGAAGAAGAAACAAGCAGAAGCCAAAACGGGCATTAGGCGGTCGTTGGTGTAAAGGCCAATCAGTTTGTAAATGCCCCAGCCACCGAGAAGCACCGCCGCGATTTGCACGATAAGCAAAGTATAGCTGCCAAAGACATAAACCAAAGGCGACAAAATGATGAGATAGAGGTCGAAATGGTCGCTAAGAAGATGTTGCAGCACATCCTTAAACATGCTGCAATCGCTTGGCCGAATATGCGCATAATCGTACAAAGCGTTGGTATACAGGCCCAAGTCAAGCGCGTAGGTCTTGAAAAGATAGTGGTTGACCAAGGAAATGAGGGCGTACAAAACTCCGGCAACGGTGAGTACCGCTGCAAAAGTGATATACTCCTGCCGTTTTTTCAGGGTCAGCTCCTCCATGGCAACCCGTTGAAAATCAGCCCTCCGCCTGGAACAAGGTAATAATATTCAAAATCACCTCAGAGGCTTTTATCATACTTTCAAGCGGGACATACTCCAACTTACCGTGGAAGTTGTGGCCGCCGGCGAAGATGTTGGGGCAAGGAAGTCCCATGAACGAAAGGTTGGCACCGTCGGTGCCGCCACGGATAGGTTGCACTTTCGGCTTGATGTTAGCCATTTCCATCGCCTTGATAGCACGTTCCACAATGAAGAAATGCGGCTCCACTTCCTGGCGCATATTGTAATACTGGTGTTTCAGCTCCAGCTTCACCACATCGCCGTACTTTTTGTTCAGGAACTCGGCCACAGAGGTTATCAAAGCTTTCTTTTCCTCGAATTTCGCGCGGTCGTGGTCGCGGATGATGTACGACATCGTGGTCTCCTCCACCGTGCCGTTGATTTCAGTGAGGTGGAAGAAGCCCTCATAACCCTGCGTGAAGCGCGGACGCTGCTCCACAGGCAACATGGCGTTAAGTTCCATCGCAATCAACATCGAGTTGACCATCTTGTCCTTGCCGTAACCGGGATGGATATTGCTGCCTTGAATGTGGATTTTCGCTCCAGCGGCATTGAAATTCTCATACTCCAGTTCACCGATTTCGCCACCATCCATGGTGTAGGCATACTTGGCACCGAACTTCTTCACGTCGAACTTCACCACGCCGCGCCCAATTTCCTCATCCGGCGTGAAACCAATCTTGATTTCGCCATGTTTGAAGTCGGGATGCTCCATCATATATTGCGCGGCGTACATGATTTCGGCCACGCCCGCCTTGTCATCAGCACCGAGCAGTGTCGTTCCGTCGGTGGTAATCATCGTTTGGCCTTTGTATTGCGCCATCTCAGGAAATTCCGCCACGCGCAAAACGACATTCTTCTCCTTGTTCAGAACAATGTCGTTGCCATCGTAGTTGGGGATGATTTGCGGCTTGATATTCACGCCCGAGGCATCCGGTGAGGTGTCGACATGGGCAATGAAGCCGATGGCGGGAATCTCACGGTCCACATTGGAGGGGATAGTGGCCATCACATAGCCGTATTCGTCTAATTCGGCTTGAATGCCAAGGCTTTGCAGTTCATCGCGAAGCATCCGCAAGAGGTTGAGTTGCTTGGCAGTGCTGGGCTGTGATTCAGAGTTTTCGTCGGAGGTGGTCTCCACAGAGACGTATCTCAGGAATTTGTCTAAGAGTTTTTCCATTTTTGTGCAATTTAATTTGGCACAAAAATAGGAAATATTTTGGAATTACCGCTTCTCGGCATGTTTTCTCGCTCTGTGGCGGTCCTTGGCCCACAAACCGTAGACCTCGCTCACGTTGCCAGCAGTCGTAAACGCCTGAATTTCATTCTTGTTCAGGAACTCCATCAGGGCGGAGAACTCGTCCTTGGTCAGCAAAGCCTCTAATTCAATGGACTTCTCGTTGGTGTAGCCGCCAATCACTTCGTACAAGGTGCAACCACGGTCAAGGTCGTCAATGATGAAACGGCGCACACGGTCGTAATCCTTCGACACGATGCACACACGCTTGCGGTTGTTGAGGCTCGCCGTGAAATAATCCACTATGATGCCGTTGATCCAAGTGCCGATGAGGCCGATGACGACCATCTGAAACGGGTTGATGGCGAAGGCCGAGAGGCAGATAATGCCGCCCGCTACGGTCACTGACTTTCCAATGTCGAAATGTAAGTATTTGTTGACAATTTTGGCCAAAATATCGAGGCCGCCCGTTGAGGCGTTGATGGAGAACATGATGGTTTGCGCCGCGCTGAGAATCAACACACAACAGAGCAAGTCGAACCACGGATTGCCCATCACTGACATGGCGTTGGGGTCGCCACCAGGCATCTTGGCGAGGTATTCATTGGCCGTGGCGAGGTTTTCCCATGGATAAATCCATTCGCAGACCTTAGTCAACGGACCGAGAATCATGGCGCAATAGACCGTTTTCAGTCCGAACTCCTTGCCAATCAGGATGTAAGCCAAAATCAGCAGGATGGCGTTGATGATGGAAATCATGAGTGACAGGCTGATGTTGATGCCCATGCCACCGAAAATATTCGTCAGCACAATGGAGAGACCCGATATGGAGCCTACAATCAACTTGCTGGGAACGAGGAAGTAATAGACGCAAATGGCCGTCATCATCATACCCATGGTCATAATCAGCAATTCAACCCAGAACTTCTTGCTGACCAAAGCCTGGGCAACTTCCTTCAAAACATCATTTGCTTTTTTCATAAACAATTGATTAACAAATTATTATAACAAAACTTTCACTCGATTTTTGCGGCTGCAAAGGTCGGAATCTTTTTTGAGATAAGGAAGCTTTTGAAGGAAATAATCTTGATTTTGCGCTCAAGGTAATGTCTTCAGGAAAGCAATCAATTTCTGTGTAGCGCGCCCACGGTGGCTGATGGCGTTTTTCACTTCATGGCCCAATTCAGCAAAGGTCTGGTCGTAGCCATCTGGTTGGAAAATGGGGTCGTAACCGAAACCTTCCGTTCCACGCTGGCTTTCAGTGATTTGTCCATCGCAACGACCCTCGAAGAAATAGGATTCCCCGTTGAGATTTAAGGCGATGACCGTGCGAAATGCCGCTTTGCGGTTCGTCTGCCCCTTCATCGCGGCCAGCATTTTGTCCACATTGTCCTGGTAGCTGCAATGCTCTCCGGCATAGCGCGCCGAATACACACCCGGAGCGCCGCCCAAAGCCTCCACTTCGAGGCCTGTGTCGTCGGCAAAACAATCGATGTGATAGCGGTTCGTGACAAAGTCCGCCTTGATTTTGGCGTTGCCTTGAATGGTGTCGGCATCCTCGATGATTTCCTCGTGGCAGCCGATATCGTCAAGACTCAAAACCTCATAAAGACCCACCATGATTTCGCGCATCTCGCGCAGTTTGTTTTTATTGTTCGTTGCAAAGACAATTTGTTTCATAAGCTCCAATCAATAGGTTCAATGCCATTTTGTATCAAATAATTGTTTGTTTGCGAGAAATGGTGGCAGCCGAAAAAACCCCTGCTGGCCGACAACGGAGATGGATGCACCGACTTGAGAATCAGATGCTTGAACGGGTCTATCAAGGCTTGTTTAGCAATGGCATAGTTGCCCCAAAGGATAAAGACAAGATGCTCGCGTTGTTCAGAAAGGGCACAGATGGCCGCATCGGTGAACTGCTCCCAGCCATGGTGCGAATGTGAGGCCGCCTGACCTGCTCGTACCGTCAGCGAAGCGTTGAGCAGCAACACTCCTTCCCTCGCCCACTTCTCCAAGTTGCCCGAACGTGCCATCGGCACGCCCAAATCGTCGTGCAACTCCTTGAAAATGTTCTGTAAACTAGGCGGAAACGGCACACCATCGGGTACAGAAAAAGACAGTCCGTGCGCTTGCCCTGGGCCATGATATGGGTCTTGGCCAAGGATAACGACTTTCACCTTGTCGAAAGGCGTCAAGTTGAAGGCGTTGAAAATCAGCGAACCAGGAGGATAAACGGCGTATTGCCGCTTCTCACTCACAAGAAACGTCTTCAAATCCGCAAAATACGGTGCCTCGAATTGCGGTTTCAGTACTTGATACCAGCTTTCGTCGATATTGGGTTTCTTTACTTCCATTTTCACAAATTTTCTGCAAAGATGGTAATAATTCCGAGAAAAATCCGTTATTTTGCAGTTCAAATTTCATCAAGATGAAGAAAAAAATTGCCATCGCTCTGCTAATCGCCTTTGTTTCAGGCATTATTGTGACTTCCTGCAAGTCAAATTCAAGTTGTCCGGCCTACGGCGAGACACACAAATACGTAAAAGAGACCCGCTATTGATTGTTGAGTGCTGAAGGAATATGACTCCCCTCAGACAACTCATATTGCGCACATTCATGTTCACGCTTTTCGGGGCGTGTTCATTTTTATTGCCAGCACAAAGCATTGACATCCAAAATGATAACGAAAAACCGTTGGAGGAAAAGTTGGTCTATACCCGACAAAACTCCGTCAACATCGCCATTCATTCCCAAGGCTTCGGGGCGGGGTTCAAGATAGGGAAAATCAAGAGCATTCACAAGACGGTGAACTGGGAAGCCGAGGTCGCCTCGCTGCATTCACTCAAGGAAATCAAGACCATCAGCACTATAGAATACTATACACGGCCCTACGTCTACGGCAAACTGAACAACGTCTACGTAGTGCGTTTCGGCTACGGCCAAGAACGCCGCATCTTCGGGAAACCCTATTGGGGCGGTATCGAAACTTGGTGGACCTACGAAGTCGGGGCATCGTTGGCTTTGATGAAACCTTATTACTATTATGTGACTGTTTATGAGCCTACTAGCGAAGGAAGCTATCAGGAAGTAATTGAGGAACAGACCTTTGAGAATCACAGCCAATGGTTGGGCATCATAGGGCGATCGGCGTTCACCAAAGGCCTTACCGAGACCAAACTCTCACCAGGGGCACATGCCTCAATGGGTCTCAGTTTTGAAATTGGGAAACAACGCACGCGATTGCAGGCCATCAATGTGAAAGTCGTCGCGGAAGGCTTCCCGATGGGCGTTCCCCTCATGGACGGACAACGCAACAAGTGGTTCTACCTCACCTTCCATCTATCCTACAACTGGGGTTCGAGGTTCAACAAGTATTGATTACCGCAACATTGTCGCGGCACGTTTCACCGCCTTGACAAAAACCTCCACCTCTTCCAAAGTATTATACAAGGCAAACGAAGCCCTCACTGTGCCTGGGATGCCAAAGCGTGTCATTACTGGCTCAGCGCAATGGTGACCTGTGCGCACAGCTACACCCATCTTGTCGATAATCGTGCCCAAATCGTACGGATGAACACCCTCGATGACGAAGGAAACCAGACCACTACGTTGTTTGGCTTGTCCAATGAAACGAATACCATCAATTTCAGAAAGTTGTTGGATAGCGGATTGCAAAAGCTGGTTTTCGTGCGCTTCAACTTCTTTTCTGTCAAGGCTTTGCAAGAATTGGATGGCGGTTTCCAAGCCGAGTGCCGCTCCCACATTGGGCGTCCCTGCCTCAAATTTGAAGGGCAATACATTGAAGGTGGTCTTCTCAAAGCTCACCGTGTCGACCATCTCACCACCAAACTGATAGGGCGGCAATTTCTCCAACCATTCCGCCTTGCCATACAAACCGCCAATGCCCATAGGAGCGTACATCTTGTGGCCCGAGAAGACGAAAAAGTCGCAGTCAAGGTCTTGAACATCGATAGGATGATGTGCCATGGATTGGGCGCCGTCAACAACCACAGGGATACCGTAGTTGTGCGCCATGGTTATCATCTGCTTGATAGGGTTGATGGTACCCAACACATTGGAAATGTGCGCTATGGAGACCATTTTCGGGCCTTCTTTCAGCAACTTCTCATATTGTTCCAAGACCAATACACCCTTGTCATCCATCGGCACAACGAGCAACTGTCCGTGCTGGCGTTGCACCATTTGTTGCCAAGGTACAAGGTTGCTATGGTGCTCCATCGCCGTAACCAATACTTTCAATTGAGAGTTGAAAGTTGAGAGTTGAGAGTTGGAAGTTGAGAAAAACAAGTGCTCAAAAGAGGTGGCAAGTAGATTCAGCGACTCAGTCGTGCCACGTGTAAAGACGATTTCCCTCGATTCTTTGGCATGGATAAAGTCCGCCACGGTTTGCCGCGCGTGTTCGTATGCTTCAGTCGCCTTTTGGCTCAGATAATGCACCCCACGATGGATGTTGCAGTTCTCAAGCAGGTAATAGTCGCGCTCACGGTCGATGACGCAGAGCGGCTTCTGCGTGGTGGCGGCATTGTCGAGATAGACCAATGGCTTGCCGTAAACCTGCTGGTCAAGGACGGGAAACTGCTTTCTTATTTCGTTGTTATTCATCAGATTTTTGAATAATCTATGTCAAAATTATACTCCTTGGGATGACTACAACGAAGGACACAAGTCTCACAACTCGACAACTCACCACGCAGACGGCGTTTGATCATGTCGTCAATGTGCTCATGTAGCATTTCATTTCCGATATGATTGCTGACCTCGGCAGCGAAGGCATACATCAACAAAATTCTAGCGTTGGCCTTGCTGATACCACGCTGACGCATGTAAAACATGGCTTCTTGGTCGAGCTGACCCGTGGAGGTACCATGCGAGCATTTCACGTCGTCGGCGTAAATCTCAAGGAACGGTTGACTATTGATTTTGGCCGTTGGAGTGAGAATGATGTTGCTGTTGTTTTGATGGGCATCCGTCTTTTGCGCATCTTTAGCCACATACACATGGCCATTGAAGATGCCCGTGGCTTCATCGTCCAAAACACCCTTAAACTTCTCGTTGCTCGTGCAGTGCGGCACGTTATGGTTCACTTTCAGGTAGTTCTCCACGTGCTGTTTCTTGTCGATGAGATAAAGGCCATAAATTTGGGTATCAGCACCTTCTCCGTCAAGATTAACCGTATATCTATTGCGGATGTCGCCACCGTTGAAAGTGATGACCACAATCTTCAGTCGGCTGTCGGCCAACTGCCGAATCTTGAACTCACGCTGGATGGAGGCCTCGTTGTTCACGTTTTGCAGCACATACAACTCAAGGCTCGAATTTTCGTTAAGGACGATTTCGGAGACCTTCGGCCCGGGCGAGAGGTGTGCATCATCGTCATACTCAATGATTTCGCGGCTTTGGTTGGCGGCAATGATGAGTTGGTTGTCCATAATCACAGTTCCTTAATCCATTCATAGCCTTTTTCTTCGAGTTCGAGAGCAAGGGTCTTGCCACCCGTCTTGACGATGCGCCCGTCGTACATCACGTGGACGAAGTCAGGGACGATGTAATCCAAAAGCCTCTGATAGTGTGTGATGACCACGAAGGCGTTCTCGCTGTTATGCAGTTGATTAACACCGTGGGCCACGATGCGAAGTGCGTCAATGTCGAGGCCGGAGTCGGTCTCGTCAAGGATGGCAAGGCTGGGTTCCAACATGGCCATTTGGAAGATCTCATTTTTCTTCTTCTCACCACCGCTGTAGCCCACGTTGACGAAGCGGTTTTGCAGTTTCTCGGTGATTTCCACCATGGCCTGCTTCTCCTTCATCATCTTCATGAACTCCACCGTGCTCATCGGCGGCAGACCTTGATATTCACGTTTCGAGTTGACAGCAGTACGCATGAAGTTCTGGATGCTCACGCCTGGGATTTCAACAGGGTACTGGAAACTCAAGAAAATGCCTTCATTGGCGCGGTCTTCAGGCGACATCCCGACGACGTTCTTGCCTTTGTACCAAATTTCGCCTTCGGTAATCTCGTAGCCCTCGCGACCCGTAATGGCCGCCGCCAAGGTGCTTTTTCCCGTTCCATTGGGTCCCATGATGGCGTGGATTTCGCCCTCGTTGACACCCAGATTCAATCCTTTCAGAATTTCCTTGCCTCCGATGGAGACGTGTAGGTTTTTGATATTCAGTAACATATAATTCCTTATTTAATATTCAAAATTTAAAATTCAAAATCATCCCACGCTGCCCTCCAAGGTTATCGACAATAGTTTCTGCGCCTCGACCGCAAATTCCATCGGCAATTTGTTCAGCACATCCTTGGCGTAACCGTTGACAATCAAGCCAATGGCCTTCTCAGTGGGGATGCCGCGCTGCTGGCAGTAGAACAGTTGGTCTTCGGAGATTTTTGAGGTCGTGGCTTCGTGTTCGAGGATACTCGACTCGTTGCCGCATTCGACGTAAGGCCAAGTGTGTGCGCCACATTGGTCGCCTAATAATAAGGAGTCGCACTGCGAGTAGTTGCGGGCGTTTTCTGCTCTTGGGACAACCTTCACCAAGCCACGGTAGCCGTTTTGGCTGTGGCCAGCGGAGATGCCCTTCGAGATGATGGTGCTGCGAGTGTTTTTGCCCAAGTGAATCATTTTCGTGCCCGTGTCGGCTTGCTGGTAATTGTTGGTCACGGCGACAGAGTAAAACTCGCCGACCGAGTTGTCACCCATCAGCACGCAGCCCGGGTATTTCCATGTGATGGCCGAGCCCGTCTCGACCTGCGTCCAAGAGATTTTGGAGCGGTCGCCGCGACAAAGACCACGTTTAGTAACCAAATTATACACGCCACCCTTGCCTTCCTTGTCACCAGGATACCAGTTCTGCACGGTGGAGTATTTCACTTCAGCATCGGTCTCGGCAATGATTTCCACGATAGCCGCATGGAGTTGGTTCTCATCACGTTGCGGAGCAGTACAGCCTTCCATATAGCTCACATACGCGCCTTCGTCGGCCACGATGAGGGTGCGCTCAAACTGACCCGTGTTGGCGGCGTTGATGCGGAAATAGGTGGACAGCTCCAAAGGGCAGCGCACGCCCTTCGGGATGTAGCAAAATGAGCCATCACTGAAGACCGCCGAGTTGAGCGCGGCGAAGAAGTTGTCAGTGTAGGGCACCACCTTACCGAGGTATTTCTTCACCAAGTCAGGATGCTGTTTGACCGCCTCGCTGAACGACATGAAGATGACACCGTGTTTGGAAAGCGTCTCTTGAAAAGTCGTCTTCACCGAGGTCGAGTCCATCACCGCGTCGACGGCCACGCCAGAGAGTTTCTTCTGCTCGTCCAAGGATATGCCGAGTTTGTCGAAGGTGGCCAACAGCTCGGGGTCGACCTCGTCAAGGCTCTGCTTCTGCTGACGTTTGCGCGGTGCGGCATAATAGATAATGTCCTGATAATCAATTTCAGGAATGTTGAGGTGTGCCCAATTGGGTTGTTTCAAAGTCTGCCAATGGCGGAAGGCCTTCAGGCGAAACTCCAACAGCCATTCAGGCTCCTCTTTCTTCTTGGAAATCAGGCGGATGATATCCTCATGCAGGCCTTTTGGCACGAAATCGGTCTCAATGTCGGTCACAAAGCCGTATTCATAATCCTTGCTTGTGACCTCGCTGATGATATTGTCTTTCGGATTGGAATCCATTTTTCAGTTTATTTTGACTTCAGGAATACGGGACTACGGGGCAATCATTTTGTCTCGCAGTCCCATAGTCAATCAGTCCCACGTCCTTATTAAGAATGATTTCAAATTAGGCCGCAAAGATAAGGAAAAATGCGGTAATAAGACAATTTAGTGGAAAAAACACAAAAAAAGAGCAACCCTTTTATGGATTGCTCTCTGAGAGCGGTCCGGACGAGACTCGAACTCGCGACCTCCTGCGTGACAGGCAGGCATTCTAACCAAGCTGAACTACCGGACCAACCTGAAAAAGAACTCTACTACTTTGCTTAGCGGGTGCAAAAATACAACCTTTTTTCGAATCGACAAGTGTTTTTTTCGGATTTTTTGAGTTATTTTTAATCTATCCCTACAAACATTTGATTTACAGATATATAAAAATCACTCGGTCGGCACTTCCAATGCAGACTCACCCAAATCACAATACGACAAACCCATTACATCAGCCTGTTGCTTCCATTTTTCAGCCAAATAATGCGGCACCGAGCCATCAATAAGAAGCATTTTGGCATCATATCCATTCACAACAGATTGAACATCGGGATTTTGCTTTTCCATAACAAGCAGATAATCAACAGGCAAGCGATAGGAAAGACTGTCATTGAAACGGCTTTCATCCCAAAGTGCCAACAGTTTTCCGCCAAACGAAACGAGGTTTTGCCTTTTACGCAAGTATGGGCCTTCAAAATCATCATCCAAAAACACCATTTCTGGATGCAAAGTCAGGTTTTTCCTCGTCCAGGCTCCACTCAAGCTGTAGTCCACCACGGCCTCGTCAGCCACCAAAGTACTGTCGGACAACAAGATATGATTCCCGCTTTTTACGAAATCAACCGCTGTGTGTTTCCGCAAACTAAAGAAAGTGATGCCGTTTTGATTGTCAACGGAATAGACCCGTACCGTAAGCGAGACCATAAAAAGCAGCAGAGCTGACAGCACTCCTATCAGCAATTTCCTTCTTCTTGCAGCAACAGTCATCAACAGCAACACGAACGCCACAAGCAACATAGCAAACTCAAACTCACTGATATACAATCCTTTGATAATGGAGAGCGGAAGGCTGTCAACCCAAGAAACAAGCCAATTCATCACGAAAATCACACCCCAAACGAAATAGCCAAACAACACATTGACGTATGGAATCCACGAAACCAACAGAAGCAGCATCCCGCCCATAACAACAAGGAACGAAATCGGGGTCATGAACAAATTGCTCAACCAGAAATACGTGGTAAACTGGTGGAAATAAAACAAGGTGAACGGTATGGTGGCCACTTGGGCTGCCAGCGCTACCGCTGTGATTTGCCAAGCCTTGTCGAATAGCTTGTTCTTGATGACAAACCAGCTGTATATCGGTCTTTGCAGCACCACAATACCTATCACAGCGGAATACGACAACAAGAACCCGATTTCAAACAGGTTGTTCGGATTGATACAAAGAAGAATAAAGGCCGAGGCAGCTATAGAGTTGATGATGAATCCTTTACGATGAATCATTTCGCCGATGACGACGAAGGAAACCATCAACGAGGCACGCAAAATGGAAGGCGACAAACCAGCGATGAGCGCATAAAACCAAATCAAAGCAAGCAAAAGTACCTGTTTCAGCGTCTTTTGCCATTTTTTTCGGTTGAGGAAACCCAAAAGGAATGATGCCAGCAGATAAATGATGCCCACATGCATTCCAGAAACGCACAAAATGTGCATGGAACCAGCGGCCACATAATTCTTGCGCACCTCGTCTGCGAGACTGTCGTCGTAGCCCAACAAAATAGCTGCAGCCACACCAAACTCATTGTTGCTCAATCCACTGCGCTGGAGTGAGGCTAACAGAATGTCACGAAACCTATAAGAAAAAGCATACAGCGGATTGGCATTATTTGTCTGCAAATCAATCCAATCTTCGTCTTTCAGATAGATTTGTCCCGTAATACCTTTACGCACAAGATAGGCCCGATAATCGAACTCATCAGGGTTCTTCGGTGGCAACACCTCCCCTATCGGAGCCTCAACCGCAATCAAGTCGCCGTAACGCAAGGCAAAAGCAGAATCAGTTTTCTGAAAGTATGCCATCGCAAGACCCGAAACGGCACGCGATGGCAGGCTGTCGCCAAATTGGTATTCCAGCTGCAACACTGTTCTTATAGAATTGGGGCGTTCCGCCGGGTAATCATAAACCCGTGCTACATAGTATTGAGCATCAGCCTCAAAGTTTCGGAAATAGTTCTTTTGCATCTTTGCCTCATGCACTTGGGTCAAAGCATACCCCGCCAAAACCAAATAACAGCCCATGACCGCACCAAAAACCCAATTGTTTCGGTAGCTTTTCAAGACAAAAGCTGCCACCGAAGCCATAGCAAAAAGAACAAGAGCAATGATTATTGTAGTCGCCGGCGACAATCGAAATGCAGGTAGGCAAGCACAACACCAAATACCCAAAGCAAAGGGTATCAGCATCCTGACAAATGGAAATTTGGCGTAATCAGTCATGGCTTGACGCAAGGTACAGAGTTTTGGTTCTCTTTTTGGAGTTTTGGCCACTGACTGCAATGCAAGCCAACATCGATACAACCATGAAAAGGGCAGTCCTCTTTTTCATGTCATTTTGTTTTTAACCTCACTGCTTCCATGATGACTTCGGCCGCCTTTTCCGAAGCCCCAACATTGCCAAGCCTGTCTTTCAATTCCTCATAGTCCTCCAGCATTTGACGCTGACGCTTGCCATTGTGGAGCAGTTGGTCCAACTCCTTAACCAGATTATCCACATTCAAATCCCCTTGAATCAATTCCTTGACCACTTCCTTATCCATAATGAGATTTACCAATGAAATGAACTTCACCTTGACCATCCATTTGGCAAGGCGATAGGAGAAACCTGTGGCTTTGTAGCACACCACTTCGGGTACAGAAAGCAAGGCCGTCTCAAGGGTGGCCGTTCCCGAAGTAACCAATGCGGCGCTGGAGCACTGCAACAATTCATAAGTTTGGTCCATCACTAAAAAAGCATCCATCGTCCCAATCATTTTTTTGTAGATGTTGACATCAAGCGACGAAACGCCCGCCACGACAAACTGATACTCAGGGAATTGCGAAGTCACTTTGAGCATGGTCGGCAACATACGCTTCACCTCTTGGGTGCGGCTTCCCGGCAACAAGGCGATAATTTCGCGCTTCTCGCCCAAGCTGTTGCGACGCAAAAAGATGGAACGGTTACCCGGCCCGAACTTGGCCAATTCGTCGAGCAAAGGATTGCCGACATAGGTCACTTCGATGCCATAACGTCTGTAAAACTCCTCCTCGAACGGGAAAATCACCAGCATCTTGTCCACCGACTGCTTGATTTTCCTGACACGACGACGCTTCCAAGCCCACACCTGCGGCGAGATGTAGTAAAATACCTTGAAACCCTTCTCATGGGCAAATTCAGCAATGCGCAAGTTGAACCCCGGATAGTCCACAAGGATGAGGGCATCAGGCTTATATTCCTCAATGTCTTTCTTGCAGAAACTAATGTTACCCAGCACTTTGCGCAGATTGACCGCCACTTCCACGAAGCCCATGTAGTTCATGGTTTTGTAATGTCTCACCAACTCCACACCCTGTTTCTGCATCAGGTCGCCACCCCAAGCACGAAACTCGGCATCGGGATCCGCCTTCTTCATTTCAGCGATGAGATTGGCTGCGTGCAAGTCGCCCGACGCCTCGCCCGCAATGATGTAGTATTTCGTTATCTTGTGCTGTTTTGCCATAACTTAACTCTTTGGAACAGAATTATTTGAAAAGGAAAAACACCAACAACATGCCTACCACCGTGACCAACAGAATGCCGCGTCCCATCCGGTCGCAATTCCACTTCACCAACAACATCCTGAATAGGATTACACCCGGAATGAAAGCCAACATATACGGTGCCCGACGGTAAGGCTCACCCCAAGGAATGAGGCTCAGCAATAGGAAAAACAGCCCGAAACAGGCCGCTCCCACCAACAGTCCAATCCAAAAGTTATCCTTGATTTTCATAGGTTTATGCGTATTGATTCGTAATCTTTCATCGTTTCGAGGCAAACGTGGGCCGTCCAGTCGAACATGGTGGGCACCACCGCGACGTAGTTGTGTCGCATGGCGTAGAGGTCGGTGCCAGGCTTGATGTCGTCGCTGACCAACTCGCCACTTAAGTCGTAAAACAGTTCACCGTTCTCATCGTATTGGTCCTTGAAATATTCCACCCAACGGCAACTCGCCTGACGGCATAGCTGAATGCCTCGCAAGGGTTCCTCGCAACGTTTGGGGAAATTGACATTCAAGCAAACGCCTTTCGGCAGACCCTCCTTCAGTACCTTTTTCGTAATTTCTAGGATGACCGTGTCAAGATGGTCAAAATCGGCATCAGGATCCATGCTATCGAGACTGAAACCGATAGCGTTCAGGCCGTTCATACAGGACTCAACAACGGCGGCTATAGTGCCAGAATAGACCACCGTGGAGGCTGCATTCGTGCCGTGGTTGATACCTGATACCACCAAATCGGGCCAACGCGGAAGCAGTTTCTGATAGGCCAACTTGACACCATCGACGGGCGTACCGTTGCAACGGAACTCTTTGAAACCCAACTCTTCATGGACGAGGCGGGCATACAACCTGTCATGGATGGTGCACGAATGGCTTTTGGCCGACATCACCTCGTCAGTGGAGATGACCGCCACCTCGCCGAGGGTACGCATCAGGGTAATCAGCTTGCGCAAGCCTTTCGCCGCATAGCCGTCGTCGTTGGTAATCAGGATCAAAGGTCGTTGGGTGTCCATTGGTAAGTTTTATCATGCAAAAATAGGAAAAATATCACCACACCTCGATTTCATCCACGAAAATCCAAGCGGGATGGCCAAAACCACTATGGTCTTCAGGCAGGTCGTAACCCGAAACCACGACCTCGGCATACCGCGCTGCAACAGGCTCAAACTCGACTTCAAAAGCGAAAATGCCGTCTTTGTCGGCCCAAGTGGAAATCGGGAAGTCCTTTTGCGCCACCTCGCGGAAAGTCTCACCGTCATCAGAGACCAGCACCTTTACCTGACTCGGATTGTAGATCCACGCACCTTTGTTCACCAAGGCATGGAGACGAACGTGTTGCATTTCAGCCACTTGCTCCAAATCGACGACCGCATCCAAGGGATAGCCACAGAAGCCCAACCAGCGCCCTGAGTTGTAGGCTCCACGACCCAACTCACCATCATTGAGCACTTTGGCACCGTCGTAAGTGTATTTCTCGGCAGGTTGTTGGCGTAAAGTGATGGGCTTGCGGGTGGCCAAATTAGAGGCTACGGTATCCGCCCAAACTTGCGGGTTGAAGATATGCTTGGCGTAGTTAAAATGATAGAGATCATAGAGTTGAGCCATCTTTCGGCAACGCTCCACAAAAGCCTCGAAATCACGCTCTTGAGGATTGTTCCATTGCAATTCGGTCAAGGCATCCATGCGTGGCATGGCCATGTACTGCACGTGGCGGAACGAGGCGATGTATTCCGTCCAAATGTTGGCCTGCACACCAATGATATGCTTTTGCTGCTCGGGGGTAAGTTCCTCAGGCAATGGTTGAAACTCATATACGCGCTCCATGGGCAGGTAGCCTCCGATGCACATTGGCTCATTGGCAATGTCCTCACTCTGGTAGTAATCAAAATAGAGGTGCGAACAAGGTGCCATAATCACATCGTGACCCTTGCGCGCCGCCTCGATGCCGCCTTCCGTGCCGCGCCAACTCATGATGATGGCCGTCTCGGAGACGTTGCCCTCCAAAATCTCGTCCCAACCAATCACACGCCGACCGCGAGCTTCCACCACTTTCGCCATGCGGTTCATCACATAGCTTTGCAGGTAGTCCTCGGCAGAGAACTTGTCATCCGCCTTGATTCCCAGCTCCTTAATCTTGGCTTGACACTTCGGGCATTTTTCCCAGCGCACCTTGGGGCATTCGTCGCCACCTATGTGGATGTAGGGTGAAGGAAACACATCCATCACCTCGTTAAGCACATCCTCGACAAACAGCATGGCCTCCTCGTTACCAGCGCAAATCACGTCTTCCGACACGCCCCAGCGTCGCCACACCTCGTAAGGTCCTCCCGTGCAGCCCAACTGGGGATAGCAGGCCAAGGCCGCCTGCATGTGGCCTGGCAGGTCGATTTCGGGGATGATGTTGATGTGACGCTCGGCGGCATATTGGATGAGGTCGCGGAGTTCGTCTTGGGTATAGAAACCGCCGTGGCGGATGGTGTCGTAAAGATTGCCGTTATGCCCGATGACCGTGCCGTTACGGTAGGCACCAATCTCAGTCAGTTCAGGGTATTTCTTGATTTCGATGCGCCAGCCTTGGTCCTCGCTGAGGTGAAAATGGAACTGGTTCATATTGTGCATGGCCAGCATGTCGATATAGACCTTTACCGAATCAAGCGGGATGAAGTGACGGCAGGGGTCGAGGTGCATACCACGGTAGGCGAAATTCGGCCAGTCGCGAATCATGCCGCAAGGCAGTTGGCAACCAGTCTCGCCCATGTCATTCCAACGTTGGCTTGTGCGTTGACTGGAATCTATGGGCGAGACTGGTAGGCTCTTGCGCAAGGTTTGGATGCCGTAGAACACGCCAGCCGCATCAGCACCTTTGATGGTGACTTGCTTGGGAGTGATATTGATTTCGTATGCCTCGGCCTGGCCGAAATTTTCAGGAACCATTTTCAGCACAATGCCGTCGGGTTGACCTTGGTATGCTTGCACATTCAAGGCATAACCCAAGATGTCATTCACATACTCACTGAGAAACTGCGCCTCGCGTTGGAGGCCATCCTCGTAATAGACAAGGGTCTTGGGAACCAATTCAAAAGGTTTCTCGTCGTTCAGCCGCACCTCCTTGGGCTGCGGGATGATGTCGTAAGAAGCCTGAGACAAAGGTTGTTTCGTGCAGGCGAAAAGCAAAAAAGCCGTAGCATAAAGGAAAAGGAAAGATTTTTTCATGGGAAAGGTTTTAGATTTAAGGCAAAACTACCACAATTTTTCGAAATACGAATCACTATTTTGCGTTTGGGCAATGCGATTGGATGAAGCCATACACAAAGTCGAAATCCTCCTTTGGCACATACACCTGATTGTGGTTCAAAAGCTGGTTGACCTTAATCAGATGCAGCCGACGGCGTGGTTTGACTCTACGGACATTGGCCAAAACGGAAATGCTGGAGCTCCTGCTTGCCGAAATCAAGCCCGCTCCCGCCACGGACGGCTTTCGTGCAAGCAAACCGACAAACGCCGTGATAATGCCCAACTTCCGTGCACGCTCAAATTGTGCCGGCAACTGAGTGTGTTTCAGCTCTTTCTCATCCAGCTCAAAAAGGACGATGTATTTCCCACCATACATCCATGCCGCAACCAGATAGCCCAGTACACTCAACACGGCAAAGATGCCCAAGGCCACGAGCATCCCTTTCGTCATCCCCCATAAACCTTCCCAATCACCATGAATTACGTACAGGAAGAAACCAAACACCAAAAACAGGCCGACGATAGTGTAAAAGAAAACCTTGAACACGGTAATCAAAATTGCGGGATTCTTGAACATATTAACTTCATACTTCCAGCGGTATTTGCCGTCCTTGCAAAGACGCACTTCCTTGCCTTCATACGAGGTTCCTTCCATTGGGTCTTGATACTTGTTCATACGGTTATTTTTTTGCAAAAATAAAAAAAGGACGGCTTGCACCGTCCTTTTTCCTTCATTTCAATGAATTTTGGTCTTATTCGCCCAACTTGATGCGGACGAAATTCACCACCGTGGCCTCCTTGTCGGCGGAAGCGATGTACTCGGCAACCGTCTTGGGGTCGGCGACGAGAGAGACCTGGTTGAGCAGGCAGCTCTCCTTGAAGAACTTGTTCAGACGGCCTTTGGCGATGTTCTGAATCATGCCTTCGTTGAGTTGCACCTGACCGGGCACCGTGGCCTTGATTTCGCGGGCCTGGGCACCTTGTTCCTCGGTGATGTAACCCTTGGTGATGTTCGAGTTGATGTGGTCATCGCTGTCGACATGGTTGGGGTTGATGCCAGCCTTGCGGAGGGCCTTCTCGACTTCCTTGCCGATTTGCTCTTCCTTGGTCTTGTCGACGGCAACGGCGAACTCGCGGTCCTTCACCTCTTGCGGGATGGAGGCCTCGCTCACCGACAACGGGTTCATGGCGGCAACGTGCATACACACCTCGTGGCTCACTTCCTCGACACCGTCGAAGCTCTTATTCATCTCAACGATGGTGGCCAAGCGGTTGCCGGGGTGGTTGTAGTTGGCGACATAAGCACCTTCGAGGACCTTGAAAGCACCGAGTTCAGTCTTTTCACCTGTGACGGCGCTTTGGTTGGCGACGAGAGCCTCAACGGTCTGGCCGTTGATTTCCATAGCCTTCAAGGTATCAATGTCCTTCACACGGTTGGCAACGGCCATATCAAGCACGTCCTTCGTGAACTTCACGAAGTCGGCGTTGTTGGCGACGAAGTCGGTCTCGCAGTTCACCATGATGATGGCGGCGTACTTGTGGTCTTCAGTGGCCTTTGAGAGCACGCAGCCTTCGCTGGCGGTGCGGTCGGCGCGCTTGGCAGCCTTGGCCATACCCTTCTTGCGAAGGATGTCGATAGCGGCCTGGATGTCGCCATCGGTCTCGACGAGGGCCTTCTTGCAGTCCATCATGCCGGCGCCCGTCATTTGTCTCAGTTCATTGACTTGAGAAGCGGTAATATTCATTGTTTGTGTTGTTTTTAAGGGTTGATGTTTATTATAGGCAATGTCTTTTGGCTTGATTGGCTTTTAGCTTTTAGCCGTTAGCTATTAGCTTGGCAGCTACTAAGCTAACAGCTAATTGCTAACGGCTAATTGCCATTGGCCAGAAGCCAGAAGCTATATTAATTCTTCGAAACGGGTCTGCGGGGACGACGGTTGTTGCGCGGACGGCGTTCGTCCTTGTTTTCCTCTTCCTCGTTGTTTTCCTTCATCTCGTCAACTTCTTCCTCTTCCTCTTCCTGGATGAGGTCCTTGTTGTTCTTGCGCTCGGTGATGCCTTCCTCGATGGCGTCGACCATCTTGCCGACGATGAGGGCGATGCTCTTCGAAGCGTCGTCATTGGCCGGGATGGGGAAGTCGATGAGGTTGGGGTTGGTGTTGGTGTCGACGATGGCGAAGGTCGGGATGTTGAGCTTGCGGGCTTCAGCAACAGCGATGTGTTCCTTCATGATGTCGACCACAAACAAGGCCGAAGGCAGACGACTCAGGTCGGCGATGGAGCCGAGGTTCTTCTCCAGCTTTTCGCGTTCACGCTCAATTTGCAGCTTCTCGCGCTTGGAGAGGCTCTTGTAAGCGTCGCTCGTCATCATCTTGTCGATGCCCGTCATCTTCTTGACGGCCTTGCGGATGGTGGCGAAGTTGGTGAGCATGCCGCCGGGCCAACGCTCGGTCACGTAAGGCATGTTGACTTTCTGGGCGAGTTCGGCGACGACGTCCTTGGCCTGCTTCTTGGTGGCCACGAAGAGCACGCGCTTGCCCGATTTGGCCAGTTGGCAGAGGGCATTGGCAGCCTCGTCCATCTTGGCTTGTGTCTTATAGAGGTCTATGATGTGGATACCATTGCGCTCCATGAAAATATAGGGAGCCATGTTCGGATTCCATTTTCTTCTGAGGTG
>CAMZEK010000024.1 GCA_947305795.1 uncultured Bacteroidales bacterium
GAGTTTTGAATTTGCAGCAAAAGTAGGGAGTTGGATTGGAAGCATTGCAAGAAAACTTGTTAAACTTTGTTAAAAATTTTCGAATATTTATTTACAACATAAATAACAAATTGTATACATAATTCTTTTTAAATAATTATAAATCAATAATATATGTAACACGTATATAGGCACTGCTTTTAGGCAAATTGTGTTGGTTGGAGCCAACAATCTATGCGGCAATGTAGGAAGGATATGTACACAACAAAAAAGGCGTAACCCTTTCGGATTACACCTTTTTTGATAGTGATTCAAGAAGCGTTTACTTGACCTCCTCAAAGTCCGCATCCGTAACGGTATCATCACCGCCATTGTTCTGCGGGCCTTGGTTCGGGTTGCCGCCTTGGAAGCCGCCGCCCATGTTGTTCGGGTCGAAGCCGCCTTGCGGGCCGCCTTGGGCACCGGCGTTCTTGTACATCTCCTCGCTGGCCTTCTGCCACATGGCATTCATCTCGGCCATGGCGGCATCGATGCCGGCGATGTCTTGAGCCTGGTGAGCGGTCTTCAGCTTGCCGAGGGCAGCCTCAATCTCTGCCTTCTTGTCGGCAGGCAGCTTGTCGCCGTATTCCTTCAGCTGCTTCTCGGTCTGGAAGATGACGCTGTCGGCTTGGTTCAGCTTGTCAACACGTTCACGTTCCTTCTTGTCGGCTTCGGCGTTGGCCTGGGCTTCGTTCTTCATGCGCTCGATTTCAGCGTCAGTCAAGCCAGAAGAAGCTTCGATACGGATGCTCTGGGTCTTGCCCGTGGCCTTGTCCTTAGCGCTGACGTTCAGGATACCGTTGGAGTCGATGTCGAAGGTGACTTCGATCTGCGGGATGCCACGCGGCGCTGGCGGGATGCTGTCGAGGATGAAACGACCGATGGTCTTGTTCTGTGCAGCCATAGGACGCTCGCCTTGCAGCACGTGGATTTCAACCGAAGGCTGGTTGTCGGCAGCGGTCGAGAAGACCTCCGACTTACGGGTCGGGATGGTGGTGTTGCTCTCGATCAGCTTGGTCATCACGCCACCGAGGGTCTCGATACCGAGGCTCAACGGGGTCACGTCAAGCAGCAGCACGTCCTTCACCTCGCCGGTCAAAACGCCGCCCTGGATGGAGGCACCGATGGCCACCACTTCGTCAGGGTTGACGCCCTTCGAAGGCTCCTTCTTGAAGAAGTCGCGGACGATGTTCTGGATGGCAGGGATACGGGTCGAACCACCGACCAAGATGACATCGTCGATGTCGTTGACGGTCAAGCCAGCGTCTTGCAGGGCGCGACGGCAAGGCTCGATGGTGTCGTGGATCAGCTTGTCGGCCAGCTGCTCGAACTTGGCGCGGCTCAAGGTGCGGACCAAGTGCTGCGGGATGCCGTTGACAGGCATGATGTAAGGCAGGTTGATTTCCGTCTCGCTCGAAGAGCTCAACTCAATCTTAGCCTTTTCAGCAGCTTCCTTCAGACGTTGCAGAGCCATCGGGTCCTTACGCAGGTCGATGCCGTTGTCCTTTTGGAACTCTTCGGCTAACCAGTTGATGATGACTTCATCGAAGTCATCGCCACCGAGGTGGGTGTTACCGTTGGTCGACTTCACCTCAAACACGCCATCGCCCAATTCCAGGATGGAGATATCGAAGGTGCCGCCGCCGAGGTCATACACAGCGACTTTCACGTCGTTCTTTTTCTTGTCCAAGCCGTAAGCCAAAGCGGCTGCGGTAGGCTCGTTGATGATACGGCGCACTTTGAGGCCGGCGATTTCGCCAGCTTCCTTGGTGGCCTGACGCTGGGCGTCGTTGAAGTAAGCCGGCACCGTGATAACGGCTTCGGTGACCGTCTGTCCGAGGAAGTCCTCAGCGGTCTTCTTCATCTTTTGCAGCACCATGGCAGAGATTTCCTGCGGGGTGTATTGCTTGCCGTCGATGTCGATACGAGGTGTGTTGTTGGGGCCTTGGATGACCTTGTAAGGCACACGACGCATCTCGGCTTGCACCTTGTCGTAGGTCTCGCCCATGAAACGCTTGATAGAGTAAACGGTACGCAGCGGGTTGGTGATGGCCTGACGCTTGGCAGGCTCGCCGACCTTACGTTCGCCGCTGTCGGTGATGGCGACCACGGAAGGGGTGGTGCGGTGGCCTTCGCTGTTGGCGATGACAACCGGCTCGTTGCCTTCCATCACGGCCACACATGAGTTGGTTGTACCTAAATCGATACCAATGATCTTTGACATTTTTTTGTTCTCCTATTTTTTATTTGTTACTTATTTTGTTTGCTCTTATCGAGGTTGCATTTTGCAACGGCCTGTTTTTGTCAATCTTTATGCCAAAGGAAAAAGACTGACAAAATGGCAACTTTCGGCTTTTTGAGGCCGTTTCAGGAGAAAAAATCTCCTTTTTGTCATTTTTGCAGTAGCGACAACGTCTTTTTTTCTTACTTTTGCACCCTTTAATCCCAAATTTGAAGATTTGAACTGATGAAAAAATTCCTCATACTCATAATATGCTTTTTCGTTACGGCGGTTGCTTTTCCTCAGGATAAAGGTTGTTTCTTCCATCGCCTGAAGGAGGCTTTCACTGTCCATGACACCATTTATATTTATGCGGATTCGCTCGCGCACGAAACCGATACCATCGTTACTGACACCATTCTAGATGATTTGGACGTTCCGATAGAGGAGGAGGTGGAGCCTGAGTTTTCGGGAAACATCCCCATGCCGTTTGACACGCTTGATACTGAAGACAAGTTCCGCAAGGTGATTCTTTTCGACAACAACACCTGGCTCTATTTTAATTTGGACAAGCCTGAGATTCCTGATTCTTTGGACACGGAATACTGGAATACTGAGGTTATCCATGTCATTGGAGTGGATTTGAAAGACATTCCAGAAACGCTGGACATTCCTTTGGTGGATTCGGTTCACGGCTACTGCATCCCGCATCCTGGGCCAATACATTCGGCGTTCAAGTATAGAGGGAAACATCCTCATAAAGGCGTTGACATTGCCTTGAATGTCGGAGATGCTATATATGCCGCCTTCGATGGTGTTGTGCGTGTGGCCATGCCTACGCGTATGTCGGGAGGCTATGGCAACGTCGTGGTGATCAGGCACGTAAACGGATTGGAGACATACTATGCGCACCTTTCCAAATATGTCGTCAAGAGTGGCGATGTTGTTAGGGCGGGCGAGTTGATTGGCTATGGCGGCTCGACGGGCCGTTCCTCGGGACCGCATCTCCATTTCGAGACCCGATACATGGGTCAGGCCTTCGACCCAGAGCGCATCTTTGATTTCCAAAGCGGAACGCTCCGAGATGAGATTTTCACGCTCAAGAAGCACTATTTCAGTTGCAATTCGCATTATGGCCAAACGGATGCCCAGTCGTATGCAGCCTCAAAGAAAGGTCCCTCCAGTTCGAATAGTTCTGGCTCGGGCAACAAAGTATATTATAAGGTGAAATCGGGTGACACGCTGAGCAAGATTGCCAAGCGGCACGGCACCACGGTAGCCAAGATCTGTAAGCTGAACGGCATCAGCCAAAAGAAAGTGCTTCGGGTCGGAGAAAGATTAAGGGTGAAATAAAACATTTGTAGAGACGGAGCACTCCGTCTCTACAATAGTTTCATCATCTGACCACCAGATGGTGGCATCACTGCACCACCAAACGCCTATACAACTCCACACCATCCTCATCGACGCAGCGAAGTTCGTAGCTGCCTTTTTCCACGTCGATGGGCATTTGGTGGTTGAGGCGGGTTTGGCCTAAAAACTGGTCGTTCAGCGTCCAGAAAATCGTTTTCTGTGGATTGCGGTGCGCGATTTCGAAAATCACCTGCTGGCGGTCGCCGCGAATGCCAATCGGAATGGTGACCTTGGCATCGCTCTTGGGATAGATGAAAGCCATCACATCGTCGGGATGGGCCGCGCCGCAACCTGGATAGAAAGTCGGCAAAGGACGAAACAGTGGCGAGTGTTTCTTATAGAACCACTCCATCACAGGCGGCAAAACGTAATATACCTCGAAGCATTTCTGATCCACGGGATAGCAGTCGGGCTGTACGCGATACTGGCGTGTTTTGTCTAAGAACACCTTTTTATGATAGGGACACACGCCCGTCTTGTTTTCCACATTGCAGGCGCGGATTTTCTTGGTGTTTTGGCAATACTCCGATTTAGGGTATCCCGACTCCGCACAAACCTCAATTTCAATGCTTTCCGAGGTGTTGGCTGGATAGCGGTAGCTGTCGTTGAGTTTCCCGATGACGTCGAACAATAAAGGTGCCGCTGCGCCCACGCCGGTCAGTCCCGGGCGACCTTCGCCATCGGAGTTGCCCACCCACACGCCCACGACGTAGCGATCGGTGAGGCCCACCGCCCAAGCGTCCTTGAAGCCGAAGCTGGTGCCCGTCTTCCAAGCCACCTGCTTCGACGAGGCGAAACCGCTCCACCCGATTTGGCTCACGGGGCGCGTCAAGCCGAGCATCATATGGAAGGTCTCGGCGATGGCTTCCGCCGAAAAAGGAGATTCGTTTTCGTCCATCTTAACATTATAGTTTTCATTGACATACGAGGCCAACTTGCGCCCCATTTTGGCATAGGCGTTGGTGATGTCGAACAGCGAAGCCTCGCCGCCACCCACGATAAGCGAGAGGCCGTAATGGTCGGCATCGAAGACAATGCCTCGAAGCGGCAACTGCTTCAGTAAAGCGTGGAATTTTTGTTGGCCAAACTCGCGCAACAGGTGCACAAACGGCGCATTGAGTGAGTTTTGCAACGCCTTGTCGGCGGGCACCGCACCCCAATACTCGCCGCTGTAGTTCTTTGGCGTGAAACCGTAAAGGTTCATCGGCACATCGGGCAAGACCATTTGGGGAAGCAGCGTGCCCTCGTCGAGCATAGCGGCGAAGAGGAAAGGCTTCAGGATGCTGCCCGTGGAGCGTTGTGCCTTCACCATATCGACCATTGCGGCATCCTCGGCGTCGAGGTTGTTGCCTACGTAGGCAAGGATTTCATCGTTCAGATAATCAACCACATACACCGCAGCATTGTCGATGCTGTTCATCACATTCACCTCATGATGGTGCTTCATGATGTCAATGACCGACTGCTGCAAATTGATGTCGATGGTAGAGATGATTTGCTCGCCGTGGTGCCGTTTGTCTTCGTCGGCGAAGTAATGATACGCCAGCATTGGCATCTCGAAAGGTCGTGCGGGAATGTCCTCCATCATGGCGAGTTCGGCATCCTCTTCGGAGAGTTTCGGCACGTTGAAGCGTTTGGGAATGAACACTTTGGAGTGTGGCAACCGCTGAAGCAATTCATCGCGTTTTTGTTGCAAACGCTCTCGCGAGCGGCCTGGGTGGATCAGTGCCGGCGCGTTGGGTAGAACGGCCAAAGTTGCCGCCTCGCCCCACGAGAGTTCATCGGGCGTAGTATGGAAATAGCGCCATGCCGCCGCGTCGATGCCGACCACATTGCCCCCGAAAGGTGCATTGGCTGCGTATAGATTAAGAATAGACCTCTTGGAATAGTGCAGCTCCAAGCGCATGGCCAAAATGACCTCCCAAATTTTCTCAACATAAGTTCGTGGTGGGTTGTCGCGTGACATACGCACCACCTGCATGGAAATCGTGCTACCGCCGCGTACTACCTCGCCCGCCTTCATGTTGTCACGAAACGCCTTCACAAACGAAATCGGGTTGAAGCCCCCATGCAGGAAAAACCAGCGGTCTTCATATTCCAGAAGGCAGGCGGTGTATTTCAATGAATAGCAGTTCGTTGCAGGAAAACGCCATTGCCCGTCATCCGCGATTTTCGCGCCGAGTAACTCGCCATTTCGGGCTGTCAAGACTGTGGAATAGGGCTTGTCGAAATGCGGCACGGGCACGCACAAAAAGGCAATGAAAAGGCCCGCAAGAGCCAAAACAATGATTTTTAGTTTTTTATGTCTTGCGAGCTTTTTCACCGCTAATGCTTCGTCGCTTATTAATATGCCTTATACTTGTCGCCTGTCTTCTCAATAAGAATCTGGTAGTATTCGTCGTTGTACTTGGGGTGCTTGCTGTTGATGGGCACGTATTTCTGTCCTTTCACCGGCTCGCCAGGCGTGTTGAGGTTGCCGTCCATGTACTTCATGAACAACTCTTGGTAGAAGCGTTTCCACATGGCACAGAGGTCGTTGGCGGCCTTGCAGGAGAAGTTGGTAAGTTCCTTAACCTGAGCTTCTCTGCCTTTCGTGGCGAACACTTTCTTGTCCAAGGCAGGAACGACACTCTCCACCCATTTTGTCTCCAGCTCGCGCTGACGCTTGCGGATTTCAGGATGTATGTAGTCATATTTGGTGTAGGCCCAGTTGCTCATTTGGTTGAAGGTCCAGAAGGCGGAGGTCTCCGACCATTCCGTCATCGAGCCGTTGCCTTCGCGGAAACTCTCAGGGATTTCGGTCATGCAGGTGTACATGGGGCAGTAGACGCAGTTGTCAGTGTCGTCGACGCCGAACCAGATGATGCCGCCCACAGGCCAGTCGTAGTAACCGCGACTTTGGGCCACGAAGCTGAAGCCGGTCTGCTGGGTGGCGGTGGTGCGCTCGTGGATGTAGGTCTGGCCTTTGACGTCAAACTCCATAGGACGCCAGCGGTATGGGCAGTGGAATGGGCCAGCACCCACGTCTTGCGCCATGTCGAGTTCGGTGCCTTCGAGGTGGTCGCGCATGAAGTCCATCATATCGAGGACGCTGACCTTCTTGTTGGGCTTTACCCATAAGGGCATACGGTTAGTGGGGAAGTTGTCGGGTGTTTGGCACATGTCTTTCGTGTAAGGTTGCACGCGCTTGATGTCGCGGCCCGTGGCATAGCCCCAGTATTCGTTCATGTTGTCGGTTACCTTGTTGAACATGGCCCACACACGCAGGTCGCAGAAGCGGGCACCGCTGAAGTCGACAGGATTGTAAACATCGGAGAACGAGAACTTTTCATCGGGACCATTATAGAGTTTCATTTCCTTGGCAAAGCTGATGACGTCATCGGCATAGACGCAGTCGATGTTCGGGTCTTTCAGCAGTTTGTCGATGTTCTTGAAAGTGATGCTGGTCTTGTTTTTCTTGGCCAAAGGGAAGGTGGTGATGCGGGCTTGGTTGGCGTGGCCGCTGACGTAGCCGTCGGGGATGCGGCGGGCCACCCAAACGGCACCTTTGTTTTGCGGGCCTTTGCCAATCATTTCGAGGATCCAGCACTCTTCGGTGTCGCTGATGGAGAATGACTCGCCTTCACTGACATAGCCGTAATTGTAGACCAGTTCTCCCATGCACTTGATGGCTTCGCGGGCGGTCTTGGCGCGTTGCAAGGTGATGTAAATCAGGCTGCCATAGTCGATGATGCCTGGGCCTTCGTAGAGGCTTTCGAGGCCACCGTATGTCGTCTCTCCGATGGCCACTTGCCATTCGTTCATGTTGCCGACTACGTTGTAGGTATGTGCCACTTGCGGGATTTGGCCGTGATACATGCCGCCATCCCAATCGTAAACATCAAGCATGGCACCAGCGGGCCAGTCGGCAGCAGGGAAGTGGTAGAGTTCGCCGTAAAGCACATGGCTGTCGGCGGCGTAGGAAATCATGCAGGAGCCGTCAGTCGAGGCGCCTTTGGTGATGAGGAAATTGGTGCAGGCGTTGGCTTTCCCGAAGGAAAAAACAAGGGCCAAAGCCACGATTGCAGTTAGGTTTTTCTTCATGGTGTTGTGATTTATTGATTAATTGTTTGATTTCAATTGTTCCATGGCGTAAGCGTAGGCGCCGATGGCGACTGCCGACGAGGTGCCGAGTTTAGTGATGCCGACACCGACGCGCTTGGTGGGATCGTACCAAACCTGTTGGTCGCTGAACGGCACCTTAACCATCTTGCCCGACTTTTGGGTGAAGCGAATCATGTCTTGAGGGTCCATCAAATTATAGGCTTCGGTCTCCATGCGGCTGAGAGGGTTCCCGTTGAGTCCTGTGAAGGGTTCGTTCATCTTCTTGATGAGCGTGGGCATGAAAACTGGCCAAGCACCCGACAGCCCGCCGCCAATGACGATAAGGCCGTCGATGAGCGAGATGGCATTGGCCAATACGTCGGCCAAAGCCGTGGCCAATTCGTTCCACGACTTCAAGGCGGCTTCCTTGTTGCCTGGCAACTGTTCCATGGCGATTCGGTAAACGTCGTAGGGGTGTGGCGTTTCTTCAAAGGGGATGCCAGCCTCTCGGCCATACACGCGTCGCACGGCACGAATGCTAATGCTGTCCTCCGCACTGGTGGTGGGCAGCAATGGGTTGCGGTGGCGGTTGATTTCGCCTCCAGCCGAATTGTCGCCGTTGAGTAACATCTTATTAATCACAATGCCGCCACCGAAACCGGTGCCTATAGTCACACCGAAAAGGTTTTTGTAGCGTTTGGGGTTGCGTTGTTGTTCAAGAAGTTTGTTCACTTCGGGCAGCAGGCCGTTCAAGGCTTCGCCGTAGACAAACAGGTCGCCGTCGTTGTTGATATAGACTGGCACTTGGAACTCGTTTTCAAGCATTTGCTTCAGCGGAACACCGCCTCGGAAGGTGGGCAGGTTCTCCAAGTCGCCGATGATGCCGTTGGGGTAGTCGGCGGGACCAGGGAAGCAGAAACTGATGGCCGAAGCCTTTTGTCCACAGCGTGTCTCACATTCGTGGAAGCCCGTGATGAGCTTTCGCAGCACTTCCTCGAGGGTCGAGGCTGCCGCTGGAATGGTGAATGGCTCGATGATTTCGCGGGCATCTTGCACCGCAGAGAACTTGAATCCCGTGCCTCCGGCATCGAGGATGAAGATGATGGGGTAATTATTCATTTTTTTTGCGTTTTTGTTGTCTTGTTCTTGAACTTCTCTACCCAAAGCACCCACATGAGGAATATGATGAAATAAAAGAATACCTTAAATATATAGTCGTGGGCGAGTTGGAACGTGTTGATATTACTACCAGCGAGTTGGATGTTGATGTTGGGCCATAAAATCTGCATCAGTAGGACACCGCAAATCCTTGTCACATTGGTCCATTCTACAATGACCAAACCAACGGGGATGTACCACAGTTTATGTTTCCACGGTCCGGGGAAGAGTACCATGAGAAAAATCCAGTGTAGCCATTGTTTCAAGCTTGCACATTCGGGTGCAATGAAGACACGCGCCCAAGAGCCTTCCCTGTTGAGTGCGGCAATCATGCGCTGCGGGCTATAAGTGGTGATGTCGATGCGGAAAATATGATCAAGCACCCAGCACGACTGACTATAAACCATATTCACCGACCAGACCATCAGCTTGTAAATGGCGTTTTTGATGGGCCAATAGTCCAAGGCTTGCCAGCCTAAATAGATGTAATGAAAGCTGATAATCAGTATGATAAACAAGCCCACATTGACCGTACTCTGGTTCTTCGGATTCTTGCAATATGCCTTGATGCCATCGAGTTTCATAGGAAGAATTTGGGGTGCTAAATTACGGAATTAATGAAATATCCGTACCTTTGCAGCGAATTTTTTCGGAATTATGGAAAACGACAGCATTGTAAGTGAAGTTTCGGAAGTTATCCAAGACACGGCAGCCGTCAACGGAATAACGGACGGCGTTCGCAAATTGGCCACCACACCGCTTTCAGAATGGGTGCCCGAATTGGTGAAGGAGTATGTTGTGCCTTTTGGCATCAAGTTGGTGGCTGCCATCATCGTTTTGATTTTGGGTCGTTGGGCTATTAAGTTGATACAGAAAGGTCTGCAGAAGGCAATGGCACGTCGTAACGCCGAACCCACGCTCAATTCTTTTATTAATAGCTTGGTTTCTGTTCTACTGTCTTTTATCCTCATCATCTCGATAATCAGCATTTTGGGCGTCAATACGAGTTCGTTGGTGGCATTGTTGGCTTCGGCGGGTTTGGCCATTGGCATGGCTTTGAGTGGCACTTTGCAGAACTTTGCCGGCGGCGTGATGATAATGCTGTTCCGTCCATTCAAGGTTGGCGACTTTATTGCTTCGCAGGGCTACGAGGGCAAAGTCAGTGCAATACAGATTTTCAACACGGTCATCCTCACCCCCGACAACAAAACTGTCATCCTACCCAACGGTGCACTCTCTACCGGCGTGGTGACCAATTTCAACAAGGAGACCGATCGCCGTGTGGACTGGGTTTTTTCCATCTCTTACGGCGACGATTACGACAAGGCCAAGGCTTTGCTTCAGCGCCTTTGCGATGCCGACCCGCGCATCTTGAAGGAGCCGAAGGTCGTCATTGAGTTGCTGAAGATGACTGACAATTCTGTTGACATCACCGTCAGGGCGAGGGTGAATCCAGCGGATTATTGGGCTGTGTTTTTCCGGATGAATGAATTGGTTTACAAGACATTCCCGCAAGAAGGGCTACATTTCCCCTTCCCGCAGATGGACGTTCACCTCAAGGATCCCGTAGGGGCATCAGCACAATAATTAGGCGATGTAACCTCCGCATTTTGTGGTTGTTGGCATTTTTTTGCAGCAATTTTTCAAGAAAAGGATTGGGAAAAGAAAAATTTTGTATTTTTGCAGCCCGTTAGATAAAGAGCAATTGTAATTAAAAAGGATAAAGAGTCATGTCAAAAGTATGTCAAATCACCGGTAAAAAGGTTATGCACGGTAACAACGTTTCCCACTCTAACAAGAAGACCAGGAGAACGTTCGATCCGAATCTGAAAATCAAGAAGTTCTACGTTCCGGAATGGGATGAGTGGGTAGTTCTGAAGGTCTCGGCTGCCGGTTTGCGCACCATCGACAAGAAGGGTGTCTACCAAGCCATTCTGGATGCTTCCGAAAAGGGAAACCTCGAACGTTGGTAATCCCTTGTGTGGACAATTATATAGCTGCTGTGCATTGCGCAGCGGCTTTTTTTGTTTGAACCACACCTCAAAGCAATAATTCAGCCCATTTTCAGTTATCCATTCATGCGAGCGAAATTCTTCATCATAGCATTGTTGTTTCTCTCCTTTGCGGCACAGGCCCAACATTTGCCTATTGCGACAATCTATGGAAAAGTGATTGATGAGACAGGACATCCCATCGAGATGGCCAACGTGGTGATTCTTGATTTGTTGGAAGGTCAAACGACCGACGCGAGAGGCTATTACCAGCTTTCGGTGTTTTCCGACACGACATTTGTCATCAGTTTTTCCTATATCGGCTATGAGCAAAAGCAGGTGTCGGTGCGTTTGAAACAAGGTGAGAAGCGTAAGTTGGATGTCACGTTGAAATCGACAGCCACGATGCTGCCTGATGCGGTCATCAGTGACCGGGCCGTGGACGCGTCCAGTCTGACACGCCTCAATGCGAAGCAAGCCACGCTTCTTCCCACGGTGGGTGGCGGTGTGGAGACACTCATCAAAACCTTACCGGGCGTGATTTCCAACAATGAACTCAGCTCGCAATATCGCGTGCGTGGCGGCAACTTCGACGAAAACCTCATTTACGTCAATGGTATCGAAATCTATCGGCCATTTCTCGTCGGGTCGGGACAACAGGAGGGCTTGAGCTTCGTCAACTCTCAGTTGGTCAATAACATCGAGTTTTCGGCAGGCGGTTTTGCAGCAGAATATGGTGACAAAATGTCGTCAGTCCTTGACGTCACCTATAAACGTCCACGCGAGACAGCTGGCTCGCTGACACTCAGCCTTTTGGGTGCCGAGGCCCACGTGGAAGGCTGTACCAAAAACGATAAGTTCAGTTATCTGGTCGGGGCAAGATACAAAAATACGTCGCTTGCCCTCGGCATGATGGACACGAAAGGAGACTATCGCCCCAATTTCACTGATGTTCAGGCCTTGTTCAATTATAGTTTCAATGCGAAGTGGGACCTTTCGTTTTTGGGCTATTACTCAAAGAACAAGTATATGTTCGTTCCGCAAACCGCCACGATTGATTTTGGCACCATAGACATTCCGTTGCGGACCAATGTCTATTTCAACGGTCAAGAAATCGACGACTACACCACTGGACTCGGTGCGCTGACCTTATCCTACAAACCTCATAAAGACTTGAATCTTAAACTAATAGCTTCGGCTTATTCGGCATACGAAACTGAGAGTTACGATATTCAAGAGCAGTACCATTTTGGAATAAGAAACACATCGGTTGGCTCAGAAGATTTTGGAGAAATCATTGAAGATCATGAAGTTGGGATGCAAATCAGGCACGCCCGCAATGCCTTTTATGCACAGGTCTACAACCTTGACCATAAAGGCCTTTACGCTTTCGACAACAGTCTGTTGAAATGGGGTGTCCGCTTTCAGCATCAGATTATTGACGATGTGGTCAGTGAATGGCAAGTGTTCGATTCGGCAGGCTACAACTTACCCCATCCGCCCGATATAATTGGTGGCTATCCCGTTACGCTACCCGAAATCGGCATGGATTTCGCCCATAGGGCCCACAATACGCTTTCTGTCAACAATTTGGATGGTTTTGTTCAGAATTCTTGGACGATACCTTATAAGGACAAAGGCGAATTTGTCATCACGGGTGGCGTGAGAGCCAATTATTGGGGCTATAATAATAAAGTGTATGTCAGTCCGAGAGCGGGCATTGCCTACAAGCCTGAGAATGAGCACCGTGAAGTGGTGTACAGGCTTTCGGGTGGTGTGTATAACCAGACACCGTTCTACCGTGAGTTGCGCAAAATGGACGGTACTCTTTATGACAAAGCTGAGGCGCAACGCTCGTATCAGATTGTGGCAGGCAACGACTTCAAGTTTCATGCTTTCAACCGGCCATTCATCTTTACCTCGGAGGCGTATTTCAAATATTTTACACATGTGATTCCTTACGACATCGATAATGTGCGCATCCGATACTATGCCGACCAGTCGGCGAAGGCATATGCTACAGGCCTTGATTTGAAAGTGAATGGCGAGTTTGTGAGAGGCATCGACAGTTGGGCGAGTCTTTCCATTATGCAGACCAAAGAGGACATTCGTGGCGACTATTATTTGGTGGATGCTGAAGGCAAAAGGCTATCGTTCTACAACCATACCGATGAACAAGTGGCCGACACCATTCAATTGGGTTGGCACAGCCGTCCTTCCAACCAGTTGCTCAACTTCTCCCTGTTTTTCCAAGACTACATCCCTAATTTCCCGACGTGGCGTGTCAATATGACCTTGACCTTTGGAACCCGATTGCCTTATAATGCCAGCAATTCTGATTTCTATGAACCGTCGGGCAGTTATCCGGCCTACCGTCGTGTCGACATTGGTTTTAGCAAGCAACTCATTAGCGAGGCCTCAAGCTTTAGTAGGGGCAACCCGTTGCGCTATGTGAAGAATATGTTCATCAGTTTGGATGTGTTCAACTTGTTGAATGTCCCCAACACGATTTCCTACACTTGGGTGAAGTACATCGACAACAACTATTACGGCGTAAATAACTATCTTACACCGCGTTACATCAACTTGAAATTGGTGATGGAGTTCTAATTGGAGCTTCCTGACAAGTTTTCTAGACAAATCTCCGGATATTTTTCCTTTATTTCCGCAATTTTCTGCTGTTTTTTCAACTCAAACAGCCTATACGCCTCACTTTCTGGGAAAATGGGCTTGTGTTGCAGCATTTGTTTCAGTTCAGAGGCGGCTTTCATCGCGGGTTTCTCCTTCGGGTCGATGGCGAAATCTGCAAAACGTTCCCAAATGTAGCGCACCGCTTGTTCGGTGGGATGCACCATGTCTTCCTTGTAGAAACGATAGTCGCGCAGCTCGTCCAAAAGGATTTCGTAGGCGGGGAAATAGTGCACATTACCGAAAGCCTTGCAAACTTGGTCGACGGCCAACAACAAGGCCGCTTTGCTCAACTGGTTTTCGTGCAAACCGTCCTTCAAGTGTCGCAACGGTGAGACGGTGAAGATAAACTGCTTGTCGGGATGTTGTGCCACGATTTCGGAAAGGTATTTGAACGATTGTTCCACGGGCAAAAACACCCTTTCAAACTGGTTGGCGGGCAATTTGTGGCAGTTGCTGACCACAAGGCCGCTTTGTTTGTGCCGAAAAGCCCACGACGTGCCCAAACTGATAATGACCCATTGGACCTTTACGAAATGCTCGTGTGCTTCTGCCAAGCTTTTGTTGACCTGTTCCAAAAGATTGGTTTCAGAAGGTCGCCAAAACGCTGTGTTGTGGCTGAAGGTGCAATATTGTCCTTCGCCGACTTCAATCACATCGTCATGGCTGAACGGTTTTCCGTTTTGCAGGCGTTCCACCGACTGCGCAATGCTGGCTGCATTGTAAAGCACCCCAAAAGGATTCACCAGCGCATGAAAACCCAAGCCACGGCAAATGCTTCCCACCTCATCTGCGAAACAAGAACCTAGAAAGAGCAAACCGTTGGCATAGCGGACGGTCTGCTCCATGGGTTGGATCTTTATGTCGGTCTGAAGAATCATTTGTTTTCCATCAGGAAGCGCTCCACCTCAATGCCAGCCATGGCACCTGTGCCCGCCGCCACGATAGCTTGGCGATAAATGCGGTCCTGGCAGTCGCCGCAAGCGAAAATGCCCTCTACGTTGGTGGCCGTCGACTTGGGCTTGGTGATGATATAGCCGTCCTCATCCATGTCGAGGATACCTTTGAACGGAGCGGTGTTCGGCGTGTGGCCTATGGCCTCGAAGAAACCGTCAACATAGATGGTGCGTTCCTCTTTGGTGTCGCTGTGGTAGAGCACGGCACCTTTCAGCTTCTTCATGAAACCCTGTTGCTCGCCGAAGAGTTCCTTGGTCTGGTGCTTCCACAACACTTCGATGTTGGGCGTGTTCAGCACACGGTGCTGCATGGCCTTGGAAGCGCGAAGCACGTCACGGCGCACAATGAGATAGACCTTGTTGCAAAGTTTGGCTAAATAAGTGGCATCCTCGCAAGCTGTGTCACCGCCACCCACGACCGCGACATCCTTACCTTTATAGAAGAAGCCATCACAAGTGGCACAAGCGGACACGCCGCCGCCCTTGAACTCCTCTTCAGTAGGCAAGCCGAGATAACGCGCCGCTGCACCTGTGGAGACGATGATGGAATCAGCCAGCAACTCACCATCGTATTCCGTCGTCACCTTAAAGGGGCGTTGACTGACATCGATGGCTGTCACCTCACCTTCGCGAATCTCAGCACCAAAACGCAGAGCTTGCTGACGGATGTCTTCCATCATGTCTGGGCCATTAATACCTTTGGGATAGCCAGGGAAGTTCTCGATTTCGGTAGTTTGTGTCAGTTGACCGCCAGGTTGCATACCCTCATAAACAACGGTTTTCACGTCGGCGCGGCAAGTGTAGATGGCTGCAGTGTAGCCCGCCGGTCCTGATCCAATTATCAGACATTCAATGTGTTCCATTTTATTCAGTTAGGAGTTATAAGTTAATAGTTAGGAGTTATTTCTTTGCAAAGGTAACTTTTTTTTCGTAAAGTGGACAATTGTATGAAAAACATTCGTATCTTTGCAGCCGCAAAAGCAATCGGGGTGTGGTGCAGTTGGCTAGCATTCTTGCATGGGGTGCAAGCGGTCGCCCGTTCGAGTCGGGCCACTCCGACGGTCAAAAAAGCAGCAGAGAAATCTGTTGCTTTTTTGTTTGAAAGGCTATAAAGCATGACATTTTTAGCGTTGCCATATCCAAACAAATCCGTATTTTTGCCGTTCCGTAACCTTGAAGCCGAACAAGGGTGTGGAATGTGTTTTAATGTAATGAAATTCAGAATATTATCCATATTGACACTGTTTGTTTTTTGCTTTGCGGCGTGCAATTGTTGTGTGTCGTCGGATGCACTTACAGTAGCCAAACGACTGAAGATACTGGAAAAGGAAATCCCTTTGCCGTACAACGATGCTTTGCTGACTGTCGTAGACCGCTATGCTTCCAAACCGCTTCCCGCGTGGTTTGAGGGGTATGAGACTTTTGTCGAAGCAGAGCTCCTGAAACGATCTATGCCTTTGGAACTGAAATGCTTACCTATCGCGATGAGCCAATTAAACCCTGGGTTTTGTTCGGGTGACCGCTGCGGCATCTGGGCCATGCCTACTTTGGTGGGAATGCGCTATGGACTTACTATCGATGAGTTTCATGACGAGCGCTTTGATATGAAGTCTTCTACCTGCGCCACATTGGATTATCTCTCTGACTTGCACGGGCAATATAGCGATTGGTGGCAGTGTATTTTAGCCTACACCAACAGTCCTAACTCATTGCAACGTGCCCTGGTTTACAGCGGCGACTCGCTTGCGGTGTGGGACTTTTATGAGCAGGAACTGATGACGAATGTGGTTGTCATTCGCGACTTCATTGCTTGCGTGTATGCGTATAGTGAAGAAAACCGGCCTATGGAGAAGCCGTCGGTGGATTTTGATGAAATTAATCTCAAGCAACCTATAACTGTGACCCGAAAGGCTGTCGAACCTGCCAAAACACAGAAGAACGACACTTCGACAAAAACTACTACCCAACCTACTACAAGCAAATTAGGTCCACAAAAATATACCGTGAAGAAAGGCGACACTTTAAGTCAAATTGCCGCAAAACACCATGTTACGGTAGCCAAACTGAAGAAGTGGAACAACTTGAAAAGCGATAGGATTCGAGAGGGACAAAAACTGATAGTCAAGCCATGAAACCGATCAAAACACTGATATTCATTTTTTCCGTCATGCTGCTGTTGGTCACGGGCTGGTACTTTTTCCCTGCCGAAGGCGTCTCTGTGGGTGGTTTTGTTTTGCGTTTTCCGTCCTATGCTGACGATAGTACAGGAAATGCGAAGGAAGAAGTCGACGTGGATGCCGTCATGGACGAGGTGAAGAAAAGCTTCGAGATGACTTGTTCCGAGACCATGTATGACAGTTTACGTTTCTTCCGTGACTACTTGACAGAGAACCCCAATCGCATCTATCTGCCTGGTGATGACTATACTTTCTTCGACACCTTGTTTGCCCAGTTTGAGCAAGCTCAGGATGAGGGCAAGATTTACCGCGTGCTGCATTACGGTGACTCACAAATTGAGATGGACAGAATTTCGTCGGTGTTACGGCAGAAGTTGCAGGAATTGTTTGGAGGCTCAGGTCCCAACATGATTCCTGCTATTCAAAATGTGGCCACTATCTCTGTCTCGCAACGTGCCTCTGGACTGAGACGCTACATCGTTTATGGCGATTCCACCACACGTCGCGCCTCCCACAACCGGTACGGAGTGATGTCACAATTTGGACAAGTTTCAGGAGAAGGCTTTGTGTCTTTTGTGCAAACTTCTCATTCACAAGCGTTTGATTTTGCTAAACAAATTTCGTCAGTTTCGGTGCTTTTGGGTCGCAACAGTGAAGGTTTTACGGCTTCGCTCAGATGTGACACGCTTGTCATGGAACCGAAGGTTTTGGCAGCCAATGACAGCGTGTCGCTTATTACATGGACTTTACCTGTTAGCGTAAAACGAGGCACTATTAGTTTTAAAGGCAATGCAGAGATTTATGCACTCTTGCTTGATGGCGAAGCAGGCGTGGCCTTGGACAACGTGGCTTTGCGTGGTTGCTCGGGCACCATTTTTACCCGCATCAACGAAACCACATTGCGACAGTCGTTTGAGTTGCTTGATACACGGCTCATTATCTTGCAGTTTGGCGGCAATCGTATGCCAGGTATCGCAGGGAGCAAGAGCATCGCTTCCTACATGAAAGAGCTTGAGAAACAGATTGATTACATGAAAAGCGTGGCACCTGAAGCCACTTTTCTATTCATCGGTCCCGCCGATATGGGCAAGAGCTACAATGGCAAAATGGGCACATGGAAAGGCTTGCCTGAACTGAACGACTCGCTTCGCGAAATGGCCTTGCGCAACGACGTAGCCTATTGGGACATGTTTCACGTGATGGGTGGTGAAAGCTCGATGGTGCAGTGGGTGAAGCACAGCCCACCTCTTGCAGGCCCTGATTATGTGCATTTTACTTTCAGAGGCGCGCAAGAAATCGGCTCTGATTTGGCCAAATCGCTTACTACCTATTATGACTTCTATCGGTTGCGGCAGCGTGTGCCCAACCAAGCGGTCATCGATTTTGTCAACCGCGACAAAAGTCAGGATTCCATTACCATGTTGTACAGAACTGTACCGCAATACAAACCATGGAGGAGGGGACTATGATAAAGCGTTGGATATTATGCATAGGATTGTTTCTCGCCAACTTTGGAATCATGGGCCAAAACGCACCTTTGATGCGACCCATTCCAGACTATGATTTCGCCCATTTTGAGCGCAACCGTATCCTTTATCCGGCGGGCGATAGCACAGCGTTGGAACGCTTTTTCTCGAAACTGGATTCTGTCGTGTTTCTTGGCGAAGGCAATGTCAGCATCATGCACATTGGCGGATCGCATGTGCAAGCGGGTGTTTTTACCCAGCAGTTTCGCGACGACTTGTTGAGTATCAGTCCTGACTTGATTGGAGGGCAAAACTTCGTATTTCCTTTCACGGCAGGAGGCACCAACAATCCCTCACATTTCATGGTCAGCTCGACGGGCGAGTGGACCTATTGTCGCAATGCTGTGCGCCGTGAGACCGACAAACGTATGGGTTTGGCTGGCGCTGCCGTGACTACCACCGACCCCGAAGCCAGTATCAGCATTGTCACTCGTGAACGCTATCCTTCTGATTGTCAGCCTGAATACATATTCAACAAGGTGACCGTCATCGGTTTTTCCGAGACTGAAAACGTGGTGCCTGTGCTGAGTTGTGACGGCGGCATCCTTCGAGGCAAGTACAACGAATGGCAATCCACTTATACCTTCCAACTGCCTGATTTCACGGATTCCATCTGCATTTGTTTTGATTCCGTTGAGGGCGAATTTACTTTGACAGGTGTTTTGCTCGAAAATGGGATGCCTGGTGTCAGTGTACACGGCGTGGGCGTCAATGGGGCCAGTGTGCCGTCCTATCTGCGCTGCGACGATTTCGAACGCGACCTCAGCCTCATCAAGCCCGACCTCATCATTTTTGGTATCGGGATCAACGACGCTGCGGAGAACGACTTTGAGAAAGAGACGTTTAAGCAGAATTACCGCGAGCTCATCAGCATCATGCAGCGCGTCAATCCCGACTGTGCCCTATTATTCGTGACCAACAACGACAGCTTCAAACGCAAAAAGGTGAACAAAAAGCGCGTTTACGAAGTCAACCCCTATGGAAAAGTCGTGGAGCAAGCGTTTATGGAGCTAGGTAAACAATTAGGTGCCGCCGTTTGGGACCAATTCGACGTGATGGGCGGCTTGAGGTCGATGCAAGACTGGGAAAATGCTGGCTTGGCGCAAAAAGACAAAGTGCACTTCACTAGAGAAGGCTATCGGTTGATGGGTAATCTACTCTACAACGCTTTGATAGATAAATATATACAACACATCAAATCAGACGCAAAGCGGCAGTGATATGACGAATTTCTCTGACATAGCATTGGATTTTTTGCGTAATCTTTTCTCGTTTGATGAAGCGCATCCGCTGTTGTTCACGCAGTTCTATTTTTGGGCGTTTTTCGCCATCGTGTTTGCCTTCTTCTGTCTGCTCAAGAACAAGTGCTTGTTGCGCAATGCCTTCTTGTTTTTCGTCAGCCTGTTTTTCTATTACAAGACCAGCGGACTTTTCACTTTAATCCTGATTTTCATTACATTATATGACTTCTTCGCGGGTAAGTGGTTGCATTCGCGAAAGAAAGACATAAGCCGGAATTTTGTATTGGCACTCAGCGTGGTGGTGAACTTGTCCATTTTGTGCTATTTCAAGTACGCTTATTTCCTCACCGATGTGGTCAACAACCTGTTTCATACCGAGTTCCGTGTGTTCGATGTGTTCTCATGGATGGGCAACGAAATTACTCATTCGAACCGCTTTAGCGTTGATGACATCCTCTTGCCTGTGGGCATTTCGTTTTACACTTTCCAGGCTATCAGCTACATCATGGACGTGTATCGCCGCCGCATCGAGCCAGTGCGCAACATCTTTGACTTTGGCTTCTACGTCAGTTTCTTCCCGCAGTTGGTGGCGGGTCCTATCGTGAGGGCCAACGAATTTATCCCACAGCTTCACAAAAAGTATTTCCTGAGCCGCAAGCAGTTCGGCATAGCCGTTTTCTGGATTGTGAACGGACTGGTGAAGAAAATTGTGCTCAGTGATTATATTGCCATCAACTTCATTGATCGTGTGTTTGAGCAGCCTTTGTTATATACTGGTTTTGAGAACCTTATGGCTTTGTTCGGCTATTCGTTGCAGGTCTATGCCGACTTCTCCGGCTATACTGACATCGCCATTGGCGTTGCCATGCTGATGGGCTTCTATTTGCCCAAGAACTTCAACTCACCCTACAAGGCCAAAAACCCTGCCGAGTTTTGGAAACGCTGGCACATCTCCCTCTCGCGTTGGCTGCAGGATTATCTATACATCCCGTTGGGTGGCAACCGCAACGCCACTTTTGGCTCGTTCTGTATCATCATCATGATTGCTGCCATCGCCGTGTTTCTTTCGGGCAGCCTTTGGGTGGGCGTTGGCGTGGGTGTCGTTGCCTTGGTTTTGGGTCTCGTGTCGATTTTCAAGCCTGAAAAACGCAAAACGATTACTACCGAAATCAACCGCATGGACACGATGCTGCTCGGTGGCCTGTGGCACGGTGCCTCATGGAACTTCATGATTTGGGGCGGCTTGAACGGCATTGGCATGGTCTTTTCCCGTTATTGGGAACGTTGGAGTGTCTATGGTCGCACCTTATTTATATTATTTGTGACTTTTGGGCTGCGTTTGCTTTGCGTGTACCTGCCGCAGCCGGTGTTCAATATGCTCTTTGTTTGGTGCGCCGTCATTCTCGCAGGCAATGTCATTCGCATGATTTACAATCTTTTGGGCGGAAAGAAAGCATGGAAATGGCTACAAGATGCTTGGGCCATCTTCCAGACCTTTACCTTCATTACCTTTACGCGACTGTTCTTCCGCAGCGGCTCCAACCTTGACCCCGCCGAAGCTAATGAAACAGCTTGGAACACGGCTAAAAACATGGTCAACCAAATTGGAAGCCATTGGCGTTTGGAACAGATTCCCGATATCCTTTATTATTATCGTAATGTGTTCATTCTCATCCTGTTGGGTATGATTATTCATTGGCTGCCAGAGAACTTCAAGCGGCGCTATCGTCTGTGGTTCGCTAAGATGCCCCTGCCGCTGATGGTTGTGGTTTGTGTGCTCGTCGTGTTCATTATATACCAGTTTATTACCGCTGATTTACAGTCCTTTATCTATTTCCAGTTCTAAATTGAAAGAATCATGAAAAATCTAGTCTTAATGTTTGGAGCCGTCATCTTGGGTTTTGTTATGACTTCCTGCGGCGGTTCGCCCAAAGACGCCATCATACAAGATGTTGACAACTATTTCACCCAACTGGAGCAAGAGCTTCAAGGCATTGATAACGCCGACGACTTTATGGCTTTTTGGAAAGTGGCCAGCGACAAATCGGATATTCTCAAACTTATTGACGAGAAATATGGTAACAAGATGCTTTCAGAAGAGGAAAGCGAGATGGTTAAAGATTTCATCAGAGACAGAGCCGATTCTTACAATCAAGCTGAAATTCAAAGGTTTGCCGAGCTTTTTACTCCAGTTCTTGAAAGGTATGAGAAAGCTGTTGACGCGTTTTGGACCGTTTATCAGTCGGGTGGAATCGTTGCCGGCAAAAGAATTGATGAAGCCACTTTCAACGCAATGGATAAGGAATATGAACAAGCCGAAGCAGAATTGATGAAATTTGCTGCCTATGACAATATTCTTCCCTCCTTGATGGATCGCTTTACGGAGGCTGCAAAAAAACATATTGAAATGTTCGGCGACGAGGAATAATCTCTGACAACAAGAAAACCACCGTTTCCATTATGAAAACGGTGGTTTTTGTTTTGTTTAATAGAAACGGTAACACACCGTCTCTACAAGCCCAATTATCCTTGGTAATCTTTCGGAGCCTCTTCGCCACAAAGGACGCGCAAGCCATTGAACGCCAGGGCTTTCATTTCGTCCTCACCAGGATAGACGTACACAGGAGCAATCTTCTCCACATGTTCTTTGACGATGTTGCAGAAGGTCTTGTCATAGGCCATACCGCCAGTGATGAAAATGCCATCGACATCCATGTCGAGGGCCGATGCAGCGAGACCGCCGATTTCCTTGGCGACTTGATAAGCCATGGCGCGATACACCTTCTCCCATTCCTTGTTGCCAGCTTTCACAGCGTTTTCCACTTCGAGGGCGTCGTTGGTGCCGAGATAAGCCACAAAACCACCTTGTCCCTTGAGCATGAGGTCAACGTCCTTCTTGGTGTATTTGCCGCTGAAGCAGGCTTTCATCAGAGGACCGGACGGAAGGGCACCGGAGCGTTCAGGAGTGAAAGGACCGTCGCCGTTCAGGGCGTTGTTGACATCGACCACGCGACCTTTCTTGTGTGCTCCCACCGAGATGCCACCGCCAAGGTGCACACCGATGAGGTTGAGGTCTTCATATTTCTTGCCAACAGCCTCAGCGTGCTGGCGGGCAATCATTTTCTGGTTCAAGGCGTGGAAAATGGAAATGCGTGGGAACAAAGGATGTCCCGAGTAACGCGCCACGTCTTCCATCTCATCGACGACAACAGGATCGGCGATGTAGGCCTTCACACCATATTCCTTGGCGATGTCATTGGCAATCAAGCCGCCGAGGTTGCAGGCATGTTCGCCGTAGGAAGCAGCCGTGAGGTCTTTAATCATGGCCTCGTTCACCTCGTAAACGCCTGAAGTGAGCGGATGCAACAGACCACCACGACCAACGACAGCACTGAGGCCATCCAAGGAGATACCTTCGTTCTTCAACTCGTTCAGAATCATATCCTTACGGTATCCGAATTGGTCGGCAATCCTGTCGAATTTGGCAATTTCCTCAACAGAATGCTTGATGTTCTTCTTGAACACCTGCTCTTTATCTTGGAAAACAGCAACTTTCGTTGATGTGGAACCTGGGTTGATGATTAATAGTTTATACATGTTGTTGGGGTTTTAGAGTTAAGAAATTAAGCCATCATAGCTGCTAAGGCGATGGAATAGAGCTTGGTCTTGGAGGTGTCGCCGCGCGAACTAAGCACGCAAGGCACCTTGGCGCCCATGAGCATGGCACCCACCTCGCTCTTGTCGAACTTGGTGCAGCACTTGTAGAACACATTGGAGGCTTCGAGGTTGGGGAACACGAGGCAGTCGGCGTCGCCGGCCACGGGGTTCTTCATGCCCTTGATGGCAGCGGTCTCGGCATCCAAGGCGAGGTCGAGGCTGATAGGACCTTCCACCATGCAACCCTTGATCTGGCCGCGCTCAGCCATCTTGGCGATGATGGCGGCATCGACGCAGGCAGGGATGCCGGCGCTCATCTGCTCGGTGGCGGTCACCATGGCGACCTTCGGGCAGCTGACACCCAGCTTGGTAGCAACGGAGGTCACATATTTGAGCAGTTGTTGCTTCTGTTTGATGTCGGGCAGCGGGATGATGGCGCAGTCGGAAGCGACCATCAGCTTGTGGTAGTTCGGGTTCTCGATGACGGCGACATGGGCCAGTGTCACGTTGGGTGGGCAGAGGCCGCGTTCCTTGTTGAGGATGGCGCGCATGTACTTGTCGGTGGGCAGCAGGCCCTTCATCAAGATGTCGGCTTCGCCGGCGTTGATGAGGTCGCAAGCCATGGCGGCGGCCTTCACGTCAACGGGTTCGTTGATGATACGGAAGTTGCCCATGTCGATACCTTCGGCCTTGCACACTTCGGCAATCACTTTCTCGTCGCCGAGGAGGGTGGCTTCGATGAGACCTTCCTTAACGGCAGCGTTCACTGCACAGATGGTGTGGTCGTCGTTGGCGTAAGCGGCCACAAGGCGTTTCTTCGGTTTGCTGCGCAAAACCTCGAACATTTGTTCTAATTTTCTGATTTCCATAACGATGTATTTAAAGATTTAAAATTTAAGATTAACTTCGTTGAATGTTTCACATTTCAAGATTCTGCAAAATTACAAAATAAAACCTTTATCCCAAAGGAATCTTTTTCAAAACCTTGTAAAAAGGCCCTGTCGGTTGCAGGAAGCTTTGGAAATAGACGAGCTCCTTCACATCGGCGTGGAGATAGGTTTTCTGCTCGATGGTATTGTAAATCTGCATGAAGAACTGCTTGTCCACCAGCGACTTGATGCGGCAAATGGTAAGATGTGGCACAAAGTTCTGCCTGTCGCGGAGATAGCCCAAGTCGTCGAAAGCGTCAAGCAGGTCGGCTTCGAGGTCAAACAAGGCTTTGGGCTGGTCGTTCATGCCGAGCCATAGCACACGCGGCACGCGATTGCTGCCGAAAAGTCCAGTGTGGTCGAAATCCATTGTGAACGGCTGATGTTTTTTGGCCACCTTCTGAACAGCCTCGATGATGGCGGGGATGTCGTTTTCAGGTGTATCGCCCAAAAACTTCAGCGTCAGGTGTATTTGATTGGTTTTCACATAGTTGATATAATGTTCATGATGAAGGTTTTTCTTCAGTTTTTCCACAAGCGCCGGAAACTCCGTCCCGCAGGGGATTGAAATAGCTAAGAAGGTTCGTTTGGTGTTCATAGTTTATGGATTTAAATCATCTCACCATTCCCACCGGATAAACCAAATAACTCTTGTCACAATAGGGCGAGCGTTCGTAGAACCAGTTCAGGATGGCGTATTGCGAGGGTTGTTTGTCTTTCGGGAAGGTGGCTTTCCAGGCCTCGAATTGTTCTTTCAGGAAGGGGTCGGAGGCAAGCATTTCCTGGGCCATCGGCTCCATTTTGTAAACCTCGAAATACTCCACGCGCTGGAGGACGTGGTTGAAGAAGCCCCACTCAAATAGCGAGCCTTGCATCTCCGGCTCCAAGAGGTTCATCAGCAGGCGGACACCGTTCTGCGAAGTCTTCACTACTGCCGAGCCTTTCGGGAAGGTGACTTCCTTCGTGATGTCCTCCGCATCGAAGCGAGCCACACGACAATGGCCTTCGGAGGGTCGGGGCGCAAACTCCACGTTGCCAAAGCGGTAGGTGCTGACTGTCAGCTTCTTCTCACTCTTCAGGTAATTGATGTCGAAGCCGTGTGCCTTGACGATGTCAATGACCTCTTTATATTGCGCAGGGATGATGTATTCCTTCGGCACGCTTAGGATTTTCTCGGGTCGGGTGGTGCGGATGCGGCGCGTGGTGCGCGTTTCGGGGCGCGTGGTGTCGTAGGTGTAATACCAGCCGCCCGTCACGTTACTGTGTACCGTGTCGAAATGGTAGCCCAAGAAGTCTTCCCAAATTGTGTCGTTCAGCTGCGACTGCATGTTGATGGGCAATTCCTTGAGGCTCAGGTCGTTTTTCTTGGCTTGAACCAGCAGGGTTTTGTAATTTTCCTTGTCGTCGCGGATGATTTTCAAGGTTTCCACAATCATGTGGTAGGTGGAAAGCACGCGGTCTTTGTAGGGTTTCAACATGTGGGTTTCAAGCAGGATGCCTGGGCAGTTGCGTGCTGAGGTGTAGGCCTCGGAGAACATGGCGGAAAAGCTCTCGTCATAAAGCGGCGCGGTCGGATCGCCCCAAGGATGGAATTCGATGTAGCGGCAGATGGGCATTCCGAGACCGTTCATCGCTTGGCGGATTTCGGGTTCCCACCTGTCGCTTAGCCATTGCGAAAGACCTGCATCGTAATTGCCGAAGTCCTCAATAGAATAGGTGGTTACATATTGGTAATCAGCACCATCGGTGGCGTGGGTGTCGAAAAACAGGTCGGGCTGCCAGTCGTTGAAGAGAGCCGTGAAAGCGCGCAGTTCGGGCGAGTCGAGCTTGGTGAAGTCGCGGTTGAGGTTGAGGCCTTGGGCATTCACGCGCCAGCCCATCTGCTTCGGGCCATTCTGGTTGATGCGGTTGAAGGGCGAGAAGTTGGCCAAGCCGTCGGGACTCAACACGGGGATGAAAAGGAAGGAAAAATCGTCCAAAAGGTCACTATATTCCCTGCCTCTCAGCATGTTGCGGATGAGCAGAAACATAGCGTCCTTACCGTTCGGCTCGCCAGGGTGGATGCACGACTGCACGAGGATGACACACCTTCCGCTCTTGCGAATCTTTTTCGGGCTGGTGTAGCCGTTCTTGTCGACGATTAATAAAGGAATGTCACGGCTCATTGCGGTCTGCCCGATGCTTTGGTAATGCACCTCCTTGAACTGCTTTGCGAGCAGTTTCGCGTAGGCGATGGTGCCTTCATAATCGTCTGTTTCCAAACAATTTGACTTCTCGAAAGTGGTGGTCAGGTCGGCGTCTTTTTCGGTGCAGGCGGCCAAGAGCAACAAGGCCAAAATGAAGATGAAATGTCTTTTCATGTGATGGGAATTAGAATCACAAAATTAGGCCTTTTTGCAGAGAATGGAACCTTTTTTGACGTTTTTTTCTTCTTTGTTAGGCAAAAATCCGTACTTTAGCACTCTCAAAACCTTAAAGACATGAACAATACGTATTGCATAGGCATTGACATCGGTGGCACCAACACCGACATTGGCTTGGTGCGCGATGATGGCCGCTGCTTGGCCAAAAAGAATATCCCGACCAACATGTATTTTGACGTGGAGCTTTATGTGTCAGATATTTGCGATAGGATTAGGAAACTGATGTATGAGCACGACATTGTCACCATCGAAGGCATCGGTATCGCCGCTCCTATGGGCAACTACTACACAGGCTGCATTGAAAATGCTGCAAACCTGAACTTCAAGGGCGTCATCAATCTTTCTGAATTATTCCAACAGCGTTTGGACGTACCGGTGGTCGTCTCTAATGATGCTAACGCGGCAGCTTATGGCGAACTCGTTTACGGTGGCGCGCGAGGCATGAAGCATTTCGTGATGTTTACTCTTGGCACCGGCGTGGGTAGTGGCATTGTCGTGGACGGCAAGTTGGTCCATGGTAAATCGGGCGGTGCGGGCGAACTCGGCCACGCCATTTTGATTCCAGAAGGCCGCATGTGCGGCTGTGGTAGGAAAGGCTGTTTAGAGACCTATTGCTCTGCTACAGGCATTTGCCGCACTGCGTTGGAACTGATGAAATCCACGCCCGATTATGACGGCCCATTGTCGAAAGTGAGTTCTGATAGCCTGACCAGCAAGATGGTGGGCGATGCGGCCAAAGACGGCGACTCCTTGGCATTGAAAGTGTTCGAAATGACAGGTTATTGGCTGGGCATTGCGATGGCCAATGCTGTGACTTTCAGTGATCCAGAGGCTATCTTCCTGTTTGGCGGCCCCGTGAAGGCTGGTGACGTGTTGCTCAATCCTGTGCGGAAATCTTTCGAGGAACATCTGTGTTTCGTCTTCGCCGGCAGCGTGGAAATCCGTGTCTCCGAACTTCCTGACAACGATGCGGCCATCCTCGGCGCGGCGGCGTTAGTAAAGGCGAAATAATAGAAGAAAAGGAAGGGAAACAAATCTAACACAAATCTGAAATAAATATTCGTTTTCGATTTGTGTTAGATTTGTTTCTTCTGATAAAGGCCATTTCATTCCTTCACTACCTTATCCGAAAACACTTTTCCGTCTTCCAGCATGACGCGCATCGTGTAGGTGCCCGACGGCAAGCCGCTCATTTCCAAGCGTTCCAAGCTGTTTTTCTGCATGCACACCAACTGTCCTTGCAGGTCGTAAAGCTCGATTTGTGTGGGCGTTACGTCAGGGGAATAGCGCAGGTGGAGTTCGCTTTGGATTGGGTTGGGGTAGAACATGTAGGGGCGGACAAAAGTCTCCGTTTCAGGTGTGCCTACCCCGTCATCATGGAAGAATAGGTAAAACATCTTTGGTGATATGTGCCCTACCATATGGCCTTTCTCAAAACCTCCCACAACACAGCCCCCATTTTCAAGGCTCAAAATCATGTCAGGCGTGTGGTCAAAACCCGGGTCCAAGCAATAGCGTTGCCAAAGCACATTCAAGTCGTAATCCAACTTCGCCACGCACACATAGAATCCACTCGGCGCAAAAGGGTCGGCGGTCTGGTAAACAAAATAAAGATTCCCGTCTGCCGACTTTTTCAAGTCACAGGGTATTGCGCAAGTAACGAAACCATGGTCTGGCCCTTGGGGGTCGGTAGCAAACTTCACAGTGCCAATGTTCGTGTGGGTCGTTTTGTCATATTTTGTAATCCTGACACCGTTGTTGCCATAGTGTAATTTTGTGTAATAACGCGTGGTTACCAAATACGAGTTTTCATCCAAAGACAGCATTTGTTCACCCGATCGTTCCATCAAATAACCAGGCTCAAATTCTTCTTCAACACGGATATATTCCTTCAACTGAAACAACGAATCGACAACAAAATAACCGAAAACAGACCTGCTAGAGTTCGTCCAAGCATATTCACGGGGCGAATCGTTGTACACCATCAGATTGTTCCCACCGACGGCTGTTTCGCTCATTATATTCATTATATTGTCGGGAAGCTCAACACGGTCTTTTATCGTGCCGTCAAGACCTGCCCTGACCATAATCGGTGTATAGGTTTGGCCTGAAGTCAAAATATAGAAAAGAATGATGTTTTCATCGTCCTCAAACAGATATTTTTCCCAACCGGATACAATCGTGTCTTCCAAAGGAACGATGATGTCGGAGGCCTCGTCGTAATACAATTGGTCGTCGATATGGCGGATGAGCAGGTTCGTTTGGCAGTTTTCTAAATCGCGGTCGATTTTTACAAACAGGTTGCCTCTGCCATGAGGATTTCTTTCCAAAAGGCAGTAGCTCGCGTAGTCGTTTTCCATCAAAAGTGAATCAAGGAAGCAGGCGTCCGACGATACTTTCACCAACATATGTCCAAGGTCACTGATAATAGAGAAGCCGCTTTCGTCAGGAATCCAAAAAGGGCTGTGACTCAAAATGTTCCCGTCTCGAAGTTCGAGGAGGCTATTGACATTAAAGCTGTAAAAGCCGAGGTCAATGCCGACGATTGAATCATACGTATAGCTTTGGCCTTTCACCAAAGTTGTTGCCATCAGAATTGCAAGAAACAGTGTTAGTTTTTTCATGAGGACTCGTGTTTATGATTGAAATAGTAAAAGTAATAAAAATTTCTAGCAGCAATTTTTTTTGCTGCTAGAAAAAAATGTCAATTACCACCATGTCCTGGCTCAGAAGTATGTTCGTGTCTTACTCCATATTGTACTTGGAGGTCGTAATGTTCTACCAAACGACCATGATCACCGGGCTCTCTTATGTATATCACTTTCCAATAAATAATATATAGGCCTGGAGGGCAGTTATCAAACCCTAAACCCAAGGAAGAATCGCAAAGGTAGAAAATAATGGGATAAATATCGGCGTCCATATATATATTATTTGCGAACAATCTTGAATTTAAATAACACGGAGATTCATACATGTCAATTTCATTTTGATATTCGAAGACTGTATCAAAAGAGGGGGTATAATAATACGGAAATTCTGTATGGTGTAGATGACTTTCTTTCCAATTGAGGAAACGCTCAAGCTCTGACCTACCTAGGGTTGATGCGGGAAGAGGTGAACCGTCAAAGAAATCATAACAATCCAACATGAGATCCCACCAAGTTTGATAGAAATAAAGAGTGTCATCCAAACCTTTGGAACTGCGCATAAAGGTGGTCGTTAACGAAATAATGACAGAACCATCATTCGATATGGATGCATTGATGAATCTGAAATGTTTTTCGTCAAGCGGAAGGCTTCGATAGAATTTTTCAATGATGGTACTGATGTTTTCGTAAGCGGTGGCGAGATCGCTTAAGAGTACCGAACCACTTGTGACGGTCACGTTGCTGTAGAGCGTGTCGAAACGAATGTCGTCGAATGGGACATTTGCGTTGGCAAAATCATAGTTTGCCACGCTTGCGAGGTGCCAAGCAGCCTCTTCGAGGCTGAGGGCCTCGCCGTCCCTGTTGCTTTGGCTGTCCTTCATTTTCTGCTTGAAGTCCTTCAAGTAGGCGTTCATGTCGTCAACCACGGGAGGAGTGAAGGGTTTGGCAGGTTGGATGTTGTACAACAAGGCATCTTGGTTTTCCTTTTTGCAAGACACCACGGCAACCGTTGCTGCCACAACCACTAATAAAGTGGCAATGAATAAAGTTCTCTTTTTCATGGTTTTGAGATTTTGATGGTTAGTAATAAGGTTAATAAGTGTTGTTTAGTCTTTGTCGAAATCGCCTTCAGCGTAGCCATCGGCATTGTTGAGTGCTACGGTGTAGGTGCCACTGAAAGTGCTTGTGATGGGAATGATGACTGTTTGCTGCACGGAAGTGTTTACTACGGTGCTGTAGACGGTGACGCCCAGGGCATTGTAGATGGAAATGTTCACATTGCCGAAACTCCGATTGAAATGGATGTAGACAGAGTTTTCGTTGGCACCAGCTATAACGGCGTTAGGGGCGACACCAAACATTAAAGTGCCTTGTAATAAGATTACCTCATATCCAGTAGGGACATTGTCATTGTCTTCCATATTGATAATGGAAATACATTTAAGGCTCACGGCTTGAGCTTCCCAAGTGCAAAGGCCAAAGGCACAGAGGCCTGCGAGGAATAATGCTTTTTTCTTCATTGCTATTGGTTTTTTTGAGTTCAACATTGTTTGTGTGACACACTTTGTGAAACGTTTTATGGGGTAAAAGTAGGCTTGCAAAACCATCTGTCAATTGAGACATAGCTTTAGTTTCGCTCCATATAGTTTTTTTTCAATGAATAAAACATAATCCATTGAAAGACAGCAATGAACAAAAAGTGAAATATAAGTAGAAGAGGATGTATATATAAATTGAGAGTCAAAAAGGCATCCCCAAAACTGCGTTTTAAGGCTGAAAGAAGCGAAATTCGGCTCAGTTGGCGAGCGCGTTGCGAAGTTGTTCCTTCATTTTTTCAGGTTTCAGGCTCAATTTTTTGCGGAGGGTGCTACGGTTTTGGTTGACGGTATTCAGGCTCAACTCCAACAACTCGGCTATTTCCGCATTGGAAAGGTCGCTGAACGACAACACACATACCTTGGTCTCCGTTTCGGTAAGATTAGGATGTTTATTCTGAATGGTGTCATATAGGTGGGGATAAGCAATTTCAATGGTGGAACGGGCAGCCTCAAATAGGCTTTCCTTGCCGTTCATCACCTGTCGCACCAGAGGCAGCCATTCGTTTTTGGGATCTTTGGCCTGTTTTGTGGTACGTTTGGCCGTAAGTATCATCCTGAGACGCAAAGCAACTTCCTCGTCCATAATAGAAGACTTGACCGTTTGCCGCAAATCCTCTTTCATGGCATCAATTTGCATCTTCATCTCGGCTTCCGCTTTTATCATTTGCTTGTGCTTGTATTGCAAAATTAGTATAATGATGGCAGCAACAAACAATAGAATACTGATAACCAATATAATGCGATGCCTTAGGATGATTTTTCTGTTTAAGGAGTTTTGCAGGCTTTCATAGTCATATTGCTTTTGGATGCGGAAAACGGCAAGGTCTTGACGTTGTTGCATTACTTTATAAAGCAAGTTTTCTTGTGTTTTATGATACATTAATGCTAAAGAATTATTGTCTTGACTTTCAGCGAATTGGGAAAGTGCATCGTAAGCCGAAGCTTTTGTTTCGGTTTTCACATCAGCAGTAGGCAAGAAATCTTCGATTCTCTGATAATAATAGAAAGCCGAATCCAATTCTCCCGATGCAACGAAAACCTTTCCCATGTTTAGATAAAGTAGAAATGGTTTGGAATTGTCAGAAACATTTTTGGCTTGTCTAAGACAATCAAGGGCTTGCGCATATTTCCCTTGTATACGATACAGCACGGCATAATTGTTCAAAATTTTGAGCTTTATATTGTCTGAATAAACCATATTGGCGAAAACAAGACCTTGGTTAAGACAGATTTCAGTGCTGTCGTATGAACCATGTAACAAATGACAACACGCTATACTGTTTTGGATTATTGCACAATCAACATGGTGATTCCCAAAATTCGTGTTTGATTTTTTCAGCATATCCAAAGATTCCTGCACCATTCCATCATAATAGAACATTTTCCCCATCCAATACTCCGCCTGCGCCACGGCAAGGCAGTCCCCCGCTAGTCCGCCATAGTGCTCCGCGTCCTTAAACGACTGCATGGCGGTGGCCTTGTCGTTGTAGTGTTGCTGCACGAAGCCGCTGTAGAGGGCTGCGTGGGCGGCCTTGTCATAATTCTTTTTCTTGGCGTAATAGGCAGCGGCGCGTTCCAGTTCGGGGCTGGTGGAAAGGGTGGGCTTGTCGTCGAAGAAATCGTCATCCATCAGGGGCGAGATTTCCTGGCCATGGTCGCCAAACAGAGCCTCGGCCTGCAACAAGGCCATGTCCATGCGGTGCTTCTCGTTGAAATAGACGGGCATCCGCAACACGCTGTCAATCAGGCTTGCGGTGCTGTCGGGCAGGGTGTCGGCCAGCCTTTCGGCACGGCGCACCATCCTCCTCGCCTCGCGCTGCGGGCTGTGGCAGGCAGTCAAGGCGAGCACACCCATCAATGCTATTGGGAGAAACCGTTTCATCGACACCTCGGAGGCATTTATTCCTTGAAGTTCTTTTCCAGAAACACTTGGGCTTCCTTCATGCCGCCGTCGCGGGCTTTGCTCAGGAGGAGCTTGCTGTAGGCGAGGTCTTGCTTCACGCCTTGTCCGGAATAATAGAGGATGCCGAGACGGTATTGTGCCCCTGGGATGTTTTTGTCGGCGGCTTGGGTGAAGCACTCGATGGCCTTGTCCAAGTTTCTTTCCATGCCGATGCCGTAGAAGTAGCAGTCGCCTACCTGCGCGAGAGCGTAGGCGTTGTTGCCCTCAGCCGATTTCTGCCACCATTTCACGGCTTCGTCGAGGCTCTTTTCTGTGCCCATGCCGAAATAGTAGCAGTTGCCGAGGTTGAGCATGGCTTGGGCATCTTCGGCCTCAGAGCCTTTATGGAACCATTTGAAGGCTTCCTTATCGTCGCGTTTCACGCCTTTTCCTGTGCGGTAGAGGTTGCCGAGGGCGTTGTAGGAGGCCGTTTGCTCTTGGTCAGCGGCTTTCTTGTACCACGCGGCGGCCTGTTGCATATTCTCATCGACGCCCCAACCGTTTTCTAAGCACACTCCGTACATGTATTGGAAGTCGCGCTGGCCTTGTTCGGCTTGGTAGCGGATGGTGTCGATATGTTGGGCGGCTTGTTCCTGTAGGGTCTTCCTTTCGCCCATGAGTTGGCTCAGGTCGAGAGGCTTGCCTTCTTCCATTGTCAGCACGGGGGTGTTGGAGTTTGCTGGTGTTCCGTTGTTTTCAAAAGAGAATTCCGTTGTGGGCGGAATCTGTGTAGTAGGTGCAACGGGCATCCCAGGCGGGATGACAGTCTTCTGTTTTTCGGTTTGTTCTTGAGGCTTATTGTCATTACGACCGCAGCAAACCATCGTTAAAACCACGACAAATAAAAGGAGGAGTTTCTTCATTGGAAATAGGTTTTAGGCCGCAAAATTAAGCTTTTTTTTCGCAATGGCGGACAACGACCATCTATTTGTGGCCAGTTAAATTCTGAAAGGCTTGCATTATTTCTGCAAAGTGCGTACACCCAAACGGGCGGCAAGGTGGTGACGTAGAGACGGTGTGTACACCGTCTCTACAAAATCATTGCAGTTTCAATTGCTCCACGTAGTCATCGATGCGGTGCAGTTCCTCTGGAATGTTGATTTCCTGCGGACAATGGTCTGTACATTGGTTGCAGCCGATGCAGTGGCTGGCTTGACGTAGAGCTGGGATGTTGCGGTCGTAGCCGATGAGGAAACGTTTGCGGGCTTCCCGGAACGCTTGTGCCTCGCGGTTGCCGGTGGGCATCTTGCCTTGGGTGACGCATTCGTTGTAGTAGGCGAACACGGCAGGGATGTTGAGTCCGTAAGGGCAGGGCATGCAATAGTTACAAGCGGTGCAGGGCACGGTCTTCAGCTTGATGAACTGTTCGGCCACGCGCATCAGGAACTCGTCCTCCTCGGGGGTGATGGGCCGCAGCGGTGAGTAGGTCTCCACGTTTTGGACTAGGTGCTCCATATAGGTCATGCCACTCAAGACGGTGAGGATGCCTTCGGGGGTGCCGGCATAGCGGAAAGCCCAACGGGCAACAGGGGTCTCTAGCTCACGTTCCTTCATTTGTTTCACGATGTAGTCGGGCTGTTTGGCGAGACGGCCTCCCAACAGCGGCTCCATAATGACCACAGGGATGCCACGGCGATGCAGCTCCTCATAAAGGTATGAGGAATTGACGCCTTCACCGTCGATCTCGGCAAAGCTCCAGTCGACGTAGTTCATCTGAATCTGCACGAAGTCCCAGTGGTATTTGCCTTCATCATGCCATTGCATCACGGTGTCGAAGAGCTTCGGGTCGCCGTGGAACGAGAAGCCGAGGTTGCGGATGCGGCCGGCTTTCTTTTGTTCCACGAGCCAGTCGAGGAGTCCGTTGTCGATGAAGCGGGCGTTGAACATCTCATGGCTACTCAATTCCTTCGAACTGCCGCCGATGCTATGCAGCAGCAGGTAGTCGACGTAGTCGGTCTGCAGCTGCTTGAGCGAGTTCTCGAACATGGCTTGTGAGGCCTCGAGGGTCCATGTGGTAGGCGAGAAGTTGGAGAGTTTGGTGGCGATGTAATAACTGTTGCGCGGGTGCCGTGACAGGGCGATGCCCGTGGCAGTCTCGGAATAGCCTCTGGTATAAACCGGGGCCGTGTCGAAATAGTTGACGCCATGTTCCAAGGCATAGTCCACCTCCTCGTTGACCATCTCCTGGTCGACGCGGGCGTTGGGGTCTTTTCTCATGTCGGACCCATTCTCGATGGGCAGGCGCATCATGCCATAACCCAAGAGCGAAACGCGGTCGCCCGTGTTGGGGTTGGTGCGGTAGGTCATCTCGCCTTGTCCGTCAACGACGTTTTTGGCGATGATGGGTGATTCGTCATTGTTGTTTTTGCAGGCGGAGAGCACCACCGAGGTTGCCACGGCCGCCCCGCCCATATGTTTTAGGAAATCTCTTCTGTCCATTGTTTCTCAGTTTGTAGTTTGTAGTTGTCAGTTTGTAGTTAGCAGTTGTTCAGTTAGCAGTTAAATTTCACATTATCAGTATAACTGGTAACTGCCAACTGGTAATTGTCAACTGATGTGATGCATCTCATTCCCCTCAACGTAAATCGCGCTAAACGGTCGGGCAGGGCAGAGGTTCTCGCAGGCACCGCAGCCGATGCATTTGTTTTCGTCCACAGCAGGCACTTGCACCGTGCCGTTCGGGCCTTCGTAGTCTATCATCTGGATGGCTCCCGTCGGGCAGTGACGCGCGCAGTTGCCGCAGCTGACACCATCGGTGAGTACCACGCAGTTTTCTTTGATCCACACGGCATGTCCGACATGGATGTCGGTCTTTTCCTCACGGGAAATGGGCTTGATAGCACCAGTAGGGCAGACCTCGCTGCAACGTGTGCATTCGGGACGGCAGTAGCCACGTTCAAATGACATTGTGGGTTGCATGAAGTGCATCAAGTCGGTCGCAGGACGCAACACGTTGTTCGGACAATTAGAAACACAGAGCTGACAGGCCGTGCAATGCTTTTGCATGTGGCGAGCCGAGACCGAGCCAGGAGGTGTGATGAGCGTTTGGCGTTTCGGTGCCTTTTTGTCTTCAATCACAGCCAGGCCGCCATCTACCTTCATTTCTGTCTGTGCCAAGGCCGCTGTGGTACCGGCTACTGCTGCGCCAACGAGGAAGGCGCGGCGTTCCGTGTCGACGGGTTTCGATTCTTTGACGGGTTTCTTTGCTGTATAATGCAAAGCGTCGAACTTGCACTTATCCAAGCAGTCGCCGCAAACCACACAGCGCGAGTAATCCACTATGCCCTCTTTGAAGTCTATGGCTTGGGCTTTGCAGTTTTTCTCGCACATACCGCAGCTCTTGCACTTGTCCTTGTCGAAGCGAACACGGAACAGCGAGTTGCGAGAGCATAGACCTAGGGTGGTACCCACAGGACAAATGGTGTTGCAATAAAGACGGCCTTTGCGCCAAGCGAGGAATGCCAATATTACTAAGGTGAGTATGGCCACCACAAAAGTAGTCACGCTGCGAGTCCAAATTTGGACTTCTGTGAAGTTGTAGCGATCATTGGCGGCATCCATTCCAGCCAACCAGTTGTTCAGCAGGTCATAGAGTGGCTTAAACAGGCTGTTGACGATGCGACCGTAAGCACTGTAAGGCTCAAACAGGGTAGTAAGAGGCGCAAAGCCGAAAATCATTGCAATAATGAAGACGGCTAAGAAACCATAACGCAGCCATACTTTTTCTTTGGCATAGCTGAAACGGTTTTTCTTGGCCTTGCCGCCAAGCCAAGAGAAGAAGTCTTGCATTATGCCCAAAGGGCAAATCACGCTGCAATAGATTCTTCCGAAGATGAATGTCAGCAGGATGAGGACGAACACCATGCCACCAGTAACGGCTAGGAGGGCGGGTAGGAATTGGATCTTGGCGACCCACCCAGCCCAAAGATGCACGCGGAACCCGATGCCGAGCAGCAGCAGGGTCACTAAGGTCATCATGACCACTTGTAGGCAGATTCTGATTTTTCGTAACATATTAGATTGATTTTGAATTAGTTCTTTTTACAATAAGTATACTTGCTTCATACAACAGATAAATGGGCAAGGTGACCAACGTCAAAGTCACTGCATCGCCCGTTGGCGTGATGACTGCGGCCACAATCGCGATGCCCACGATGGCATGGCGGCGATATTTCTTGAGCGTGTCGGCGGTCAAAAGACCCATCTTCGCAAGGAAATAATTGACAATGGGAATCTCGAACAGCAGACCCATCAAAAGGCTCAGCATGACGAAGGCGGAAATGTAGGATGACAGCGAGATTTGGTTCACTACTTCGCTGTAAACCTGATAGTTGACCAAAAACCTGAACGAGAACGGGAAGATGACGAAATAGTTGAGCAAGAGGCCAGCTAAAAATAGCAACGACCCGCTTAATAGCAACGGTATTGTGTAGCGTTTCTCGCGCTCATACAACGCCGGAACGACGAAGCCGTAAAGCTGTGCAAGGAGGAAAGGGGAGGTCAGGACGAGTCCGGCCCAAAGTGCGACCTTGATGTGCGTCATGAACTGCGCGGCCAACTCCGTGTTGATGAATCGTGCCTCGAAAGCATCAGGGCACAACGATTCCCATCCCGTCGCCTGCGCCAAACGGCATAAGCCACGGTAGGAAACGAAATCTGCCGTTGAGGGTGCGAAAAGTACCTGAAACAGAAGTCTTTTGAAGCAAAAAGCCAACACTGCGCCAATGAACCAAGCCATCAGGCAGCGGAACAGCACTTTCCGGAATTCCTCAAGGTGATCCCAAAACGACCTTGGGTCCGTCGCACTCATTCCTTGGTCTGCTTTTCTTGTTCCTTTTTTTCGTTAGGTTCGTCAAGGTCATTGACGCCGTTCATGCCGTCCTTGAAGCTCTTTACGCCTTTGCCTAAGCCACGCATCAGCTCCGGAATCTTTTTGGCACCGAAAAGCAATAGGAATAACAACGCGACTAAGAGGATTTCAGGCCATCCAATGGTAAGTAATTGCATAGTTTTGTGAGTTAATGGGTTAATCGGTGCAAAAATAGAAAAAAGGCAACAAAAAAACCGCAACAAGTGCGGTTTTTCGATTTTTCTATTTAAAACGCCGAAATCGGAACTTGTAACAGAAACCCAACGCGAAAAAACTATGATGGTTAATTAGTTGATCGATGATTGATTATTCCTCATACACCACATGCAACAGCACATCGCCAACTATGCCAAGCGTCTCTTTCTCAATGTTTTCTAGGTTGTCGTTGTGGGTGTGCCATACTTCGGGAAAACAACCATTGCTGCTGTTGGGCTGCAGGTCGATGATGTCGATGGTCGGGGTGCCGGCGAGGTTCATGGGAATGTGGTCGTCGCTGATGAGGGTACCCAATTCATTGCTGAAGCAATGGCGGTAGCCCAAGTCGGCGGCCTTGCGCCACACTTTATTAATGACCCACGCGGCATAGTTTTGCGAGTAATACTCTTTTTGGAAATTGGGGTTTGAGCCGCCCACCATATCCAAAAGGATGCCGTAATAGGCTTTGTAGCCATACACATGCGGATGCTTCGACCAATATTGCGACCCCAAAGCCCAATAGTTGTCGTTGTCGTTGTAGTAGTCCATCGCCTGGTCTTGGTGCGGGCCGTAGTCTTCAAGGTCGAAGAGGACGATGTCGATGCCCAATTTCTCAGGCAGTGGCTGGTTCTTGAATTGTCGGGCGCATTCCAACAATACACCCACGCCGCTCGCGCCGTCGTTGGCGCCGTCAATGGGCTGGTGGCTGAAGGCTTCGTCAGGGTCGTGGTCGGCGTAGGGGCGCGAGTCCCAATGGGCACAGAGCACGATACGTTTTTTGGCCTCAGGATTAAATACCGCGACGATGTTCTTTCCGTCGATGCCCTTGCCGTTGTATAGCCTTGTGCGGAACTCTTGCACGATGACCGTATCGGCCCAATTCGTCAGCTTGTCAGTCAACCATTCAGCACATTGCGCATGGGCTTGCGTTTCAGGCACACGCGGCCCGAAAGCGGTTTGCGCCGCCACATAATGATAAGCCGAATCGGCGTTGATATTCGGCACCACGACGGTTTTCTTTGGCTTTTCCGACGAGTTGTCGTTTCCTTTGGGTTGTTTGTCGCCGCAAGAAACCAACACGAGGGCTGCGGCTATGATGAGGAATAGTTTTTTCATTGGGTATTAAATAAAAGTAGAGACGTTGCGCACAACGTCTCTACAAAGGTAAATCATCAATCCTCCGGCGTCAAAGCCGCAATCATTTCAGCAATCTTGGCCTTTACTTCATCGACGAAATTGTCAGGATTGAGGTCGGCCTTGAAGCTCTTGTCGCGGGCGGCAAGCTCGATGGCATTGCGCTCCAAAGTTTTCGGGCTGACCACGATGCGCAGCGGCACACCGAGCAGGTCGGCATCGGAGAACATCACGCCGGCACTGATGTTGCGGTCGTCGTAGAGGACTTCAACACCAGCTTTCTTCAGGTCTTCATAGACCTTGTCGGCCATGCGGCGCACGTTCTCGTCGGCTACGCGCAAGGCGCACACCTGTACCTGCCACGGGGCAATGGTGATGGGCCAAATCGGGCCGTAGTCGTCGTGGCTCACTTCGCAGACCGAGGCAATCAAACGGCCCACGCCGATGCCGTAGCAGCCCATAATGGGGTATTTCAGCGTGTTGTCGCTGTCGAGATACTGCATGTTCATCGACTCGGTGTATTTTGTGCCGAGCTGGAAGATGTTGCCCACCTCAATGCCACGGCTGATGGTGATGCTGTGCTTGCCGCACACGGGGCAGATACCGCCTGCAGTGGCTTTGGCCACGCTGTCGTACTTCACCTCGCCGAGGTCGCGGGCCATGTTCATGCCCTTGTAGTGATAGTTCATCTTGTTGGCACCCGCCACAAACGAGTTCAAGGTCTTCAGTGACTCATCGTAGACCACGGTGATGCCTTCAGGCAGACCCTTCGGCCCGATGAAACCGGCACATACACCCATTTCAGGCGTGACGGTGGCGGCATGAACCTCGGCACCCAGCAGGTTGCGGAGTTTGGTTTCGTTCACTTCAAGGTCGCCGCGCAGGAAGACGATGACCAACGAGTCATCCATATTGCGCTGATACAGAACGGCTTTGCAGGACTGCAAGGGCGAAGCGTGCAAGAAGTTGCACACGTCCTCAATGGTCTTTTGGTCGGGAGTGAAGACCTCCTCCAAAGGCTCGATGGGATACTCCTCATTGTGGACGATGCAGTCAGCGGCCTCGCTGTTGGAGCGGTAGCCGCACTCGGGGCAGATGACGATGGTGTCCTCGCCAATGTCGGTGAGCAGCATGAACTCATGCGACACGCGGCCACCCATCATGCCCGAGTCGGACTTGACGGCTACGACTTGTGGCACGCCGCAGCGGGCAAAAATGCGGTCGTAGGCATGGTAAGCCTCGGCGTAGTATTGCTCCAAATCCTCTTGCGAGGTGTGGAAACTGTAGGCATCCTTCATCGTGAACTCACGGGTGCGAATCAGGCCGCCACGCGAGCGGGGTTCGTCGCGGAACTTGGTCTGAATCTGGTAAATCATGAAGGGATACTGCGTGTAGCTCTTCGCGGCGTCGCGGGCGAGTTGCACGGCAGCTTCTTCGTGGGTCATGCCCAACACCATGTCAATGCCATTGCGGTCTTTGAAGCGGAGCAGTTCCGAGCCAATGCTCGTGAAACGTCCCGACTCCTGCCACAACGAGCCTGGCATAACGACGGGAAACATGACTTCCTGTCCGTCAATGCGGTCCATCTCTTCGCGGATGATATTCTCGATTTTCTTCGCGATGCGTTTGGCCGGCATGAAGAAGGAGAACAAGCCTGTTCCCACCGACTTGATATAGCCACCGCGCACCATAAGTGCTTGACTATCAAATACACAATCTGCGGGTGCCTTCTTGAAACGCTCGCCTAATAATGTTGCAACTTTCATATTTCGTTTTGTTTTTGTTTGTTCAATGATTTGAGCAGCAAAAGTACAAAATTTTCGGTTTATTCGAGATCGATTTTAAACTGTTCCGCCTTTGCCTCGTCTCCTTGTAGCAGGTAAAGCTCATGCAAGTTGCGCATGACTTCCTCGCGGACGTGCATTTCAGCCTCAGTGAAAGGCCCTTCGCCCAGCTTTTCGAGCACACGCTCATATTCTGCTATTAATTCGGGACCTTCCTCGCCGTCCGATTCCATCGTCTTGGCGTTGTTGAAGGCAATCATCCAGTCTTTTAGTGCCATA
>CAMZEK010000025.1 GCA_947305795.1 uncultured Bacteroidales bacterium
CTCCTTGGTCTCGGTGGCGCCTACCTCGTGGCCAAACGCCGCAAGGAGGACTGATCCCTCTCTTGAGGAGATGCCCTGACGGGCTATGAAAATAAGGCGTGCCAGAAACGGCACGCCTTATTTGTGTTGTTTCGCGACGCCACCATGCAATTCCATCTCCCAGGCTGAAGACAAATTTTTGCACAAAACCACACCACATAAAACATTTTTTGATACATTTGCAGTTTCTAAAATCAAACCATTGATTAATTCAGAAAACGCAATATAATGTCAAAAGGACACATCACACAAATCATCGGCCCCGTGGTTGACGTCTATTTCGATGGCGGCGAGGCCGACCTGCCTAAGATTCACGATGCCTTGGAAGTGGTCCGCCCGAACGGAAAGCGCGTGGTGCTGGAATGCCAGCAACACATCGGCGAGGACTCGGTGCGCACCATCGCCATGGACTCCACCGACGGCCTCATGCGCGGCATGGAAGTGACCCTTTCGGGCAAGCCCATCTCCATCCCCATCGGCAACCAAATCAAAGGCCGACTGCTCAACGTGACCGGTGACGCCATCGACGGCATCGGTGCCTTGGACCGCAGCAGCGAATACCCCATCCACCGCGAACCGCCCAAATATGAGGACTTGGCCACCTCGAAGGAAGTGCTGTTCACCGGCATCAAGGTCATCGACCTGCTGGAGCCTTACCTGAAAGGCGGAAAAATCGGCCTGTTCGGGGGCGCCGGCGTGGGCAAGACCGTGCTCATCATGGAACTTATCAACAACATCGCCAAAGGGCACAATGGCTACTCGGTGTTTACCGGCGTGGGCGAACGTACCCGTGAGGGTAACGACCTCTTGCGCGAAATGATTGAGTCGGGCATTATCAAATACGGTGACGAGTTCCGCAAGGCCATGGACGAAGGTGACTGGGACCTCTCGAAAATCGACCGCAAAGCCTTAGCCACCTCGCAAGCCACCTTGGTCTTCGGCCAGATGAACGAACCACCCGGAGCGCGTGTCTCTGTCGCCCTTTCAGGGCTAACCGTAGCCGAATCGTTCCGCGACGACCAAAATGACGACCAAAACGACATCCTGCTCTTCATCGACAACATCTTCCGTTTCACTCAAGCTGGTTCAGAAGTGTCGGCCCTGCTGGGTCGTATGCCTTCCGCTGTGGGTTATCAGCCCACTTTGGCTACAGAGATGGGCCAGATGCAGGAGCGCATCACTTCGACCAAGGATGGCAGTATCACCTCAGTGCAAGCCATCTACGTCCCTGCCGACGACTTGACCGACCCCGCTCCCGCCACCACCTTCTCGCACTTGGACGCCACCACCGTGTTGAGCCGTAAAATCGCCGAGTTGGGCATCTATCCCGCCGTCGACCCCTTGGACTCCACCTCGCGTATCCTCGACCCGAACATCATCGGAGAGAAGCACTACAACACCGCCCAACGCGTTATCCAACTGCTGCAACGCAACAAGGAATTGCAGGACATCATCGCCATCCTCGGCATGGAAGAACTCTCGGAGGAGGACAAGATTGTCGTTCACCGCGCCCGTCGTGTGCAGCGCTTCCTATCGCAGCCCTTCCACGTCGCCGAGCAGTTCACTGGCTTGAAGGGCGTAATGGTACCGATTGAGGAGACCATCCGAGGCTTCAATATGATCATGGACGGCGAAGTCGACCAATACCCCGAAGCTGCTTTCAACCTGGTGGGCACCATCGACGAAGCCATTGCCAAGGGTGAGGAGTTACTTAAGAACGCTAATGCTAATTAATTTAATAAGGTGATGAAAAACAAATGCGGAATTCGGAATGAAGAACTCGGAATAAGCGGCGAAGCCCAGCAGCACATCGCGATATTCCGAATTCAGCATTCCACATTCCGAATTAAACAATTATGAAAGTCGAGATAATATCACCGAGTTCGAAGTTGTATGACGGCGAGGCCACTTCTGTCACCGTGCCGAGTCAGATGGGACCATTCACCCTGCTGGAACACCACGCGGCCATCGTCGCCATCCTTGAGGCCGGCAAGGTCAGCCTCACCGAAAAAAGCGGTGAACAAAAAGAGTTTGCCATCAAAGGCGGCTTCGTTGAGAACCACGACAACCAACTGACTATTTGTGTAGAGCTATGAAAGACAAGCAGTTGACGAAATACCTATCCATTTTCCTCCTCGTCTGCCTCGTGACGGACGGCATTCTGCTGTGCGCCTTCTCGCAAAAGGAGTGGTGGAACAACTGGATGGTCATGGGGCCTAACCTCTTCATGATTCTCGGCGCGTTCTATTGCCACCTAATGAAGAAAAACACCGAGGCCCAGCCCAACAAACTCGTCTGGCTTTACGTCTACAAAGGCATCAAGATTGCGCTGACCGTGGCTATCTTGGTGCTTTACATCGTGTTCGTCAAGGAGAGTGCCAGGGCCTTCGTCATCATCACGGCGGCCACCTACCTTATCGCCTTGGCGACCGAGACCATCATCTACACCCACTATATCAAGAACTTGAACAAAGAAGACAAAGCATGAACCATGTTTTGAGACATATCACACTTTTCCTCCTTTTGGCACTGACGGTCGCTGTGCCCATCCATAGTGTCGCACAAGAAACCGAACCGCCCAAGAAGGAAAATTTCGACGCTAAGTCGTTCATCTTCGGCCACACAGGCGACAGCTATTGTTTCCACATCACGGAAATCCATGAAGAACCCGTCTGCGTGTGGCTGCCCGTCATCGTGAAATGCAAGGACAGCGGATGGCATTGCTTCTCGTCGAAACATATTTGCGAGCTGAAGGAAGGCGAGACCTACAACCACAAGGGAGCCAATTTCTACATTTCGCCCATCAATGCCGACAAATACCCAGGCAAACTAGTGGAAGTGAAAGCTGACGGCAGCCTCTCGCGCCCCTTCGACCTCTCGTTCACCAAGAATGCCTTCGGCATTTTCTTTGTGTGCCTCTTCCTGTTAGCTTTCTTCTTGCCTGCCGCGAGGATGTACAAAAAGAACCCCATGGCCAAGCCCACGAAATACCAAGGCATGGTGGAATGGCTGACCTATATGGTGCTCGATGACATCATCCGCCCCAACATCCCCGAAAAGAAAGTGAAGAAATTCGCACCTTATTTATTGACGGCGTTCTTCTTCATTTTCTTTGCCAACCTGTTCGGCCTGATTCCGTTCTTCCCCTTCGGTGCCAACGTGACGGGCAACCTCAGCATCACCGTAGTCTTGGCCCTGCTGACCTATTTCTTCGTCAACATCTTTGGCAACAAGCACTACTGGAAAGACATCCTTTGGCCCGACGTGCCCATCTTCCTGAAAGCCTTCCCGCTGATGCCCATCATCGAACTCATTTCCACCATCACCAAGCCTTTCGCCCTGATGGTCCGTCTGTTCGCCAATATTTTGGCCGGACACATCGTCATCATGGTGCTCATGGCCCTGATTTTCATCATCGGCGGCATGTATGGCGCGGGTATGGGCGGCGTGATGAGCATCGTCAGTATCTTTATGACCATCTTCATGACTGCCTTGGAACTGTTGGTCGCCTATATCCAGGCATACGTATTTACCATATTGTCATCGCTATTCATTGGCATGGCGCAACACGAACCGGAACATAGTTGATAGTTATCAGTTATCAGTTATCAGTTGTCAGTTGATAGTTAGAAGTTTTGAATTTTGAATCTTAAATATTGAATTTTGAATCTTTAAATCAAACAAATAAACACTTAAACAATTAAAATCATGTTAGCAACAACTTTAGCAATCATCCTTGAAGTCAGCTATGTGAAGGGTATAGCCGCCCTTGCAGCAGCCATCGCAGTGATTGGTGCCGCCATCGGTATCGGTAAAATCGGTCAAGCCGCCATGGAAGCTATGGCTCGTCAGCCCGAAGCTGCGGGTCGTATCCAGTCGGGTATGATCATCGCTGGCGCTCTCGTCGAAGGTGCAACGCTGTTCGCCATCGTCGTGTGCGTGTTGGCCGTTCTCGGCTAATCAAAGACAAGAGACTACGGGACCATCGGACTATGACTTGTGACTATGACCATGACAGCTTAATCAGAAATGGAAGCAGTCATGGTCATGGTCAGGGGTCATAGTCAATAAGTCCCGAAGTCCCACGTCAACAAATCGAAGATTCAACGAAGTTAATTAAACGATTAAACAATCAACAATTCAACAAATAACACATGGATTTATTTCTTCCCGAAAGCGGATTAGTGATTTGGATGCTCATCGCCTTCCTCATCGTGTTTGTCATCTTGGCGAAAGCGGGCTGGCCGATGATCATGGGCGCGGTCGAGAAGCGCAACACCCACATCTCCGATTCCCTCCTCGCCGCCGAGGAAGCCAATAATGCCCTTGCCGGCATCGAGCAAAAGCGGCAAGAGACCATGGCGGCGGCGCAGGCCGAGCAAATCCGCATCATGAAAGAGAGCCAGGAGCTGAAGACACAGCTCATCGAAGAGGCGAAGACGCAGGCCCGATTAGAAGCCGAAAAAATCGTGGCCGACGCCCGCCTGAAGATAGAGAAGGAACAGGCCGAAGCCATGGCCGAAATCAAGAACGAGGTCATCGCTCTCTCCATCGACATCGCGGAGAAGCTGTTGCAACGCGAACTGAGCAACAAGCAGTCGCAAAACGACTACATCGAGCAACTGCTCCGCAACAACCAACCCAAGATTCAAGCCTAAGCCATGGACAACGGAAAACTATCGGTGAGATACGCTCGGGCTTTGTTCCAACAAGCCCAAGAGCAAGGCTGCGAGGAAGCCGTTTATGACGGCCTGACACGGCTCGTGCACAACTACATCCTGGCCATCGCCCAGTTCAACGAGGTGCTGGCCGACCCCATCGTCGCCAAGGAGGAGAAAGTGAAGCTGTTAGAGATGTCCGTTGGCGAACCCATGCACGACTGCCTGAGGCAGTTCATAACCTTCGTGGCAGACCAAAAACGCGAGGACAAAATGCTCCTTATCGCCTTGAAATACATGGAGATGTACCGTGCTAAGCACAACATCATGAACGCCCAGCTCACCACCGCGACCGAACTGTCGGAGGCGACGCTCGACAAGGTGAAGGCCTTCGTGGAACAAGCCTTCTCCTCCCATGCCGAGTTGGAAGTCCGCATCGACCCGAGCCTCATCGGGGGCTTCATCCTGGACATCGAGCACACCCGCATGGATGCCAGCGTCATCGGGCAACTTAACGCGCTGAAAAACAAACTAAAAGGCAATTAGCTATTAGCCCTGAGCTGTTAGCTCCGTCGCTACCATGCTAATAGCTAACAGCTAAAAGCCAAAAGCCCAACAAATAAACAGTCAACAATCAACAATTCAACATAAATGGCAAACATCAAACCAAGTGAAATATCAAGCATCCTGCAAATGCAGCTCCAGAACATGAGCAACAAGATTCAGTTTGAGGAGATTGGCAAGGTGCTTCAAGTGAGCGACGGCGTGGCACACGTCTATGGCCTCGACAAGGTGCAGTCCAACGAGCTTGTGGAGTTCGAGAACGGCACCATGGGCGTGGTGCTCAACCTTGAGGAAGACAACGTCGGCGTGGTGCTGCTCGGTCCCACCGAGGGCATCAAGGAAGGCGAGACGGTGAAGCGCACCCAGCGCATCGCCTCCGTCATGGCCGGCGAAGGCTTGCTGGGCCGCGTCGTGGACGGCCTCGGCCGACCCATCGACGCCAAAGGCCCCATCCAAGGCAAGACCTACGAGATGCCCCTGGAGCGCAAGGCTCCAGGCGTCATCTTCCGCCAACCCGTGAACCAGCCGCTGCAAACGGGTCTCAAGGCCATCGACGCCATGATCCCCATCGGCCGCGGCCAGCGTGAGCTCATCATCGGCGACCGCCAGACGGGTAAGACCGCCATCGCCATCGACACCATCATCAACCAGAAGGACAACTTTAAGAACGGCGACCCGATTTACTGTATTTACGTGGCTGTAGGTCAGAAAGGCTCCACTGTGGCCAACCTCGTGAAGACCCTGGAGAAGAACGGTGCTTTGGACTACACCATCGTCGTCAGTGCCACCGCCTCCGACCCCGCCGCCATGCAGTTCTACGCTCCTTACGCGGGCGTGGCCATCGCCGAGTATTTCCGCGATACGGGCCGCCATGCCTTGGTCATCTACGACGACCTCTCAAAACAAGCTGTGGCTTATCGTGAAGTCTCCTTGATTTTGCGCCGTCCGCCAGGACGTGAGGCCTATCCGGGCGATATTTTCTACCTCCACAGCCGTTTGCTCGAACGTGCCGCCAAAATCATCAAGAATGACGACGTGGCACGCCAGATGAACGACCTGCCCGACAGCATCAAGGACATCGTGAAGGGCGGCGGAAGTATCACCGCACTACCCATCATTGAGACACAGGCAGGCGACGTCTCGGCCTACATCCCGACCAACGTCATCTCCATTACCGACGGACAAATCTTCTTGGAAACCAGTCTGTTCAACGCAGGTATCCGTCCCGCCATCAATGTCGGTATCTCGGTGTCGCGTGTGGGTGGTAACGCCCAAATCAAATCCATGAAGAAGGTGGCTGGCACCCTGAAACTCGACCAAGCCCAATTCCGTGAAATGGAAGCCTTCTCGAAGTTCGGCGCCGAACTTGACGCGGCCACTTTAGCCATCTTGGATAAAGGCCGCAAGAACGTGGAATTGCTGAAACAGCCTCAATACACACCCATGCCCGTCGAAAAGCAGGTGGCCATCATTTTCTGCGGCACCAATGGTTTGCTGAGCAAAGTGCCTGAGAACAAGGTGCTTGAATTTGAAAAGCAGTTCTTGGACATCATGGAAGTGAAGCACAAGGACGTGATGACTCAACTGAAGGCTGGCAAGATTGATGACGACATCAAGGCGGTACTGAAGGAGGAAGCTTTGAATTTGAGTGAACACTTTAACGGATAATGCAGAATTAGGAATTCGGAATGCGGAATAATAACCTCCGGTAGGCTTATTCCGAATTCCGCATTCCGAATTCATAATTACAAGAAAATGGCATCACTAAAGGAAATACGAGCCAGAATCACCTCCGTCGCCTCGACACAGAAAATCACGAGCGCGATGAAGATGGTGTCGGCGGCCAAGCTGAAGAAAGCCGAGTCGGCCACGCTGAACTTCGTTCCGTACAAAAGCAAGCTGAGCGAAGCCCTGTCGAACTATCTCGGCTCGCTCGAAGGCCAGGTCAGCATCCCCTTGGCGGAAAACCGCGAGGTGAAAAAGGTGGCTCTCATCGCTTTCTCGTCAAGCAGCGGGCTGTGCGGCGTGTACAACTCCAGCGTCAGCAAACTCTTCAAGCAGGCCTATGACGAATACGCGCAAAGCATTGGAAAAGAAAATATTACCGTCATCCTTTCGGGCAAGAAAATCAACGACTACGCCAAGCGTTTCCAGATTCCGGTGGAGCGCTACTACGAACCCGATGCCGGCAGACCTTCCTACGACTTCGCCATCGAACTCAGCGACCTGATGGTCAAGCTGTTCCTTGAGCACAAGGTGGATCGCGTGGAACTCATCTACAACCACTACAAGAACGCCGGAGTGCAGTTCTCACAACGCGAGACGGTGCTGCCCCTGAAGACCGACACCCTACCTACGGCGCAAAGTTTCGACTATTTGGTGGAACCAAGCAAGGAAGAGTTTATCAACGCACTGGTTCCCAAAGTGATACGAACGGTATTCTACTCCGTCATGCTTGATGCCCATACCGCAGAACACGGTGCCCGCATGACCGCCATGCACATCGCCTCCGACAACGCCGAACAACTGTCGCAAGAGCTGAAAATCCAATACAACAAGGCCCGCCAGAACGTCATCACCAACGAACTGATTGACATCGTGGGCGGTGCCGAGGCGTTGAACGGGTAATATCATCAAGCTCTTCTTTTGACTACACCTATTTTAATATATAGGAACTTCTTTTTCTCAAAAAACGCCAAAATGATGAGGAGCAAAAACATAATTTGTTCCTCATTTTCAAAAAAATGAACAAGAAAAACACAGAAATATCAAAAAAATGAGCAAAAAAAACACAATTTTATGAGAACATATCAATAAAAGTCCTATTTTTGCGGCGAAAATGCGAATAGGGTGGATTGCATACTTCCCTAAAAGCAACCGATAAAAAGACAACTTTGGAATTTAGACAACAAACAAATAACAACTAACTTAACAAACAAAACGATCATGAAAAGATTTTTCCTTATCACGATGCTGACGGCGTTTGCGTTCCTTGCCAACGCCCAAAATCACTGGACTTACAATCCTAGTGATTTCTCCAACGATGCTACGTACATGGCTGCAGTCTATTTGGACGGCAACTATTTAGCATCTACCGATCTTGAATTGGGAGCCTTCTGCAACGGTGGAACCGTTTGCTGCGACTCTCAGTATCCTCCTCAAATCATTACCAATGAGGGAGGAACTTTCGGTCTGTTCTTCATGAGACCTAGAAGTAATAGCAATGGTGAAACCATTACCTTCAAGGTGTATGATCACAGCACCAACCAAGAAATTGATGTCAACACGACCTACACGTTTGCTGCTGACGGAATTCAAGGATCTCCCATGGCTCCCGAGCAGGCTGACATCACGGGCAACGCTTACAACATTACGGTTGTTGCGAACCCTGCCAGTGCTGTTTCCAACATCACTACGGGTGGCCTTTATGCAACTGGTGCAAACGTTAACCTGAGCTTCACTGCCAACGCGGGCTATGAATTCTACAATTGGACCAAGAACGGCGTGCAATTCAGCACCACTGAGACCTGCACCATCACCGTGAACGAAACGGCCGAATATTCCGCCAACTTCGTCGCTGAAGTTTACACCATTTACGCTTTCGCCCTGCCTTCAGCTGGTGGTAGCGCTACTGTGAACCAAACCGGTTTCTACTATGGTGAAGAATGCACCTTGACCGCCACGCCCAACACGGGATACACCTTCGTCAACTGGACTGACGACGCCAATACGGTTGTTTCTACCGATGCTACCTACAGCTTCCCTGTTGTGGCTGGTGGTAACTACTACGCTCATTTCAACGAGAATCCCGTTCCTTGCGAAATCACTGCTTCTTGCAACCCCACCACTGCTGGTACAATCACTGGCACTGGCACATTCACTACGGGTGAAACCTGTACCCTGACCGCCACGGCAAACCCAGGATACGATTTCCTCAATTGGACCAAGAACGGCACAGTCGTTTGCGAAACTGAGGCCTACACCTTCTCCGTTGCCGAAACGGCTGAATATGTAGCCAACTTCGTCACTGAAATTTACACCATCTATCCTTTCGCCCTGCCTTCAGCTGGCGGAACCGTTACAATCAACCAGACCAGCTTCTTATATGGTGAAGAATGCACCTTGACCGCTATGGCCAACACTGGTTACAACTTCGTCAATTGGACCGATGATGCCAATGTCGAGGTTTCTACGGATGCCACCTACACCTTCAATGTGACTGAAGGTGGTAACTATTACGCTCACTTCGAAGAGATTGTTGGTGGTCCTTACACCATCACTACTTCTTGCAACCCCGCTGAAGCTGGTACCGTGACTGGCGCTGGCACTTTCAATGCCGGTGAAACCTGCACCCTGACCGCCACGGCCAACCCTGGCTACTATTTCCTCAACTGGACCAAGGACGGTCTTGAAGTCGGCACTGTCGAAACCTACACCTTCACCGTGACTGAAGACGCCGAATACGTGGCCAACTTCACCTATGAAATGTGCCTCATCAACGTCACTGTCAACCCCGCTGGTGCTGGTACTGTTACCGGTGACGGTGCCCAAGCCATTGGTGCTACCTGCACACTGGTCGCCACTGCCAACACTGGCTACACCTTCGTTAACTGGACCGAGAATGATGTTGTGGTCTCCACCGAAGCCACCTACAGCTTTACTGTTACCGTGGCTCGCGACCTCGTTGCTAACTTTGAATTGAGCGCTGGTGGTCCCTACACCATCACTGCCACCTGCAACCCCACCGAGGCTGGTACTGTGACGGGCGCTGGCACTTTCAATGCCGGTGAAACCTGCACCCTGACCGCCACGGCCAACCCTGGCTACTATTTCCTCAACTGGACCAAGGACGGTCTTGAAGTCGGCACTGTCGAAACCTACACCTTCACCGTGACTGAAGACGCCGAATACGTGGCCAACTTCACCTATGAAATGTGCCTCATCAACGTCACTGTCAACCCCGCTGGTGCTGGTACTGTTACTGGTGACGGCGCCCAAGCCATTGGTGCTACCTGCACACTAGTCGCCACTGCCAATCCAGGCTACACCTTCCTTAACTGGACTGAAAACGACGAAGTGGTTTCCACCGATGCCACCTACAGCTTTACTGTCACCGTGGCCCGCGACCTCGTTGCTAACTTTGAATTGAGCGCTGGTGGCCCCTACACCATCACTGCCACCTGCAACCCCGCCGAGGCTGGTACTGTGACTGGCGCTGGCACTTTCAACGCTGGTGAAACCTGCACCCTGACCGCCACACCCAACGAAGGCTACTATTTCCTCAACTGGACCAAGGACGGTGTTGAAGTCGGCACTCTCGAAACCTACACCTTCACCGTGACTGAAGACGCCGAATACGTGGCCAACTTCACCTATGAAATGTGCCTCATCAACGTCACTGTCAACCCCGCTGGTGCTGGTACTGTTACTGGTGACGGCGCCCAAGCCATTGGTGCTACCTGCACACTAGTCGCCACTGCCAATCCAGGCTACACCTTCCTTAACTGGACTGAAAACGACGAAGTGGTTTCCACCGATGCCACCTACAGCTTTACTGTCACCGTGGCCCGCGACCTCGTTGCCAACTTCCAAGTGAGCGAACAATACACCATCTGGGCCACTTGTAACCCAGGTCTCGCTGGTGCCGTTAGCGGCTCTAATGTATATCCTGCTGGTGCTACCTGCACCTTGACCGCCACGGCTAATCCCGGCTACTATTTCCTCAACTGGACCAAGGAGGGTGCCATCGTTTCTGAAAACGAGAGCTATTCCTTCACTGTTACCGAGGAAGCTACTTATGTGGCCAACTTTACCTATGACATCTTCATGATTCAGGTCTTTGCCGACCCGAGCGCTGGTGGTGTAGTAACTGGTGCTGGTGGTTATGTTGCTGGCCAAACCTGCACAATGACCGCTACAGCCAACACAGGCTATGAATTCATTGGTTGGTCAACGTTTGATGATCCTACGATTCTCTCCACCGAAACTTCTTACAGCTTCCAAGTGTACGAAGCTGGTGCTTATGTCGCCCACTTCGGAGAAGGCACCCACTACCTGATCACTGCTACGACCAATCCTGAAGGCGCTGGTACCATTGAAGGTGCTGGTTACTATGCTGAAGGTGCAACCTGCACGCTGACCGCTACGGCCAACACTGGCTATGAATTCTACAGCTGGACCAAGGACGGCGTGGAAGTCAGCACTGTAGAATCTTTCTCCTTCACCGTGACTGAAGATGCCGAATATGTGGCCAACTTCACTTACTATAGCTACATCATCACTGCTATGGCTGACCCGACCGAAGGTGGTACAGTGACTGGCGGTGGCACCTACCTGTTTGGTGAGAACTGCACGTTGACAGCAACACCTAACACTGGCTATGCTTTCCTCAACTGGACAAGATATGATGATCCTAATACGGTCATCTCCTCCGATGCTTCTTACACATTCATGGTAACCAGTTCGGAAACCTACGTGGCTCACTTCACTGCTGAAACCACTTACAACATCACTGCGGAATGCAACCCCACTTTAGCTGGTACCGTGACCGGCACAGGCAACTACATTACGGGTACAACCTGCACGTTGACTGCTGTTCCCGCCCACTCCAGCTTCACCTTCTGGAACTGGACACTGAACGGCGAAGAAGTCAGCACTGATGAATCCTACACCTTCACTGTGACTGGTGATGCTCACTACGTTGCCAACTTCGTCTACGACCTTTACATCATCACTCCTATCGCTGTTCCGAACTATGCTGGTACAGTGACCGGCGGCGGTGGCTTCATGTACGGAGAAACCTGCGAACTGTCAGCCACAGCCAACGACGGATATGAATTTGTCAACTGGACCAAGGATGGTCTCGTGGTTTCGACCAATGCCACCTTTAGCTTCACCGTAACCGAGAGCGGCCTCTACGCTGCCAACTTCGAAAACGGTCTTACCTACACCATCACTACCGTGGCCATGCCTGCTGTTGGTGGTACCACCACTGGCGATGGCACCTACGAACCTGGTGAGACTGTCACCTTGACTGCAACGCCCAACCCGGGTTATCACTTCATCAACTGGACTAAGGATGGCGAAGTGGTCTCCACCACTGCCAACTTCACGCTGACGGTGACCGAATCTGCCACTTATGTTGCCAACTTCATGACGGATCTGTACTACGTCACTGTACTGGTCAACAATGCTAACGGTGGTTATGTAGTCGGTGTCTATCCTGGCGGTTACTTCCTCTATGGTCACGACTGCATCCTGCAAGCTGTTCCTTACGATGGCTATAGCTTCTCACATTGGACCAAGGATGGTCAAATCGTTTCCTACGATCCCGATTACACCTTCATGGTGACGGCTGATGCCACAGTGACGGCCTACTTCACTCAAGACGGTTATCACATCGGTGCTACGGCTGATCCGGCTGCCGGTGGCTCAATCTCTGGCACTGGCAACTACTCATTCGGCCAGACCTGCTCGCTGACTGCTACGCCCAACCCGGGCTACACTTTCGTCAACTGGACCTTGGATGGCGTTGAAGTTTCGACCAATGCCACCTATAGCTTCACTGTTCGCGAAAGCGCTGACTACGTTGCCCACTTCTCACAGAACATGTACACCATCACCGTTCAAGCTAACCCCTCGAACGCTGCCTACGTGTTCATCCAGACTGGTCAAAACGGCCAATTCCACTATGGCGAGAGCTGCACACTGAGAGTGGCTGCTCCTAATCCGGGCTACACCTTCCTCAACTGGTCATTGAACGGCACTATCGTTTCGACTGAACCGACCTACACCTTCAATGTGACTGGCGATGCCAACTTCATTGCCAACTTCGCTGTCGATGTCTTCACTGTCACGACAACAGCTGTTCCCGCCATCGGTGGCACTGTCACTGGCGCTGGCGAATATGAGTACGGTGAAACCTGCACGGTGACCGCTACACCTAGAGCTGGCTACACCTTCCTGAGATGGGTCAAGAACGGTGTCGTTGTTTCCACAGACGCTAATTACACCTTCACGGTGAGAGAAGATGCCGAGTGCGTCGCCCAATTCACCAACAGAGCTATCTACATCAGAGCCACTGTTGCCCTGCGTAGTGAAGGTGAAATCACTGGTGATGGCGTCTATGAGTACGGTGAAACCGTGACCATGAGCGTTGCTCCTGCCGAGAACTACATCTTCGTTGACTGGAGTGTAAAGGGTGGTGAAGTTGTCTCTAGCGAAGCTACCTTCTCCTTCATCGCCACTGAAGACCTTGACCTTGTTGCCAACTTGGTTTACTTCACCGATGTGAACGAAAGCAGCAGCATCAATGTCAGCGTGTTCCCGAACCCCGTTGCTAGCGAACTGACCGTGATGAGCGATCAAGAGAACTATCAACTGGACATCTACACGATCAACGGTGCTCTGGTCCGCAGCTTGAACAACTGCTCCAATACCACCAAGATCAATGTCGAAGACCTTTCCAATGGTACCTACATCATTCGCCTGACCAACGGCAATGTTGTTGAGAACAGAAGATTCGTCAAGGAATAAGACGTTGAACTGAAAGGAAAAGGCCAGCGGCGATGCCGCTGGCCTTTTTTATGCCCAAATGCCAAATTTTTTAATCCCAACTATTACTCTTGATAATACACCCGCTTCACCCGCTGCGAAACACGCGTCATGATTTCGTAAGGAATCGTCTGGCAGGCTTGGGCTATATCATTGATGTCGTGATTGGCATCGAAAATCACTACTGTATCGCCTTCTGAGGCCTTGACATGGGACAAATCGATCATACACATATCCATGCAAATATCGCCGACTACGGGCACTTGAATCTCATTGACGTAGAACTTTCCATTTCCATTGCCAAGTAGCCTAGAAAGGCCATCAGCATAACCAATAGGCACAATACCAATACGCATGTCCTTCTCAGCATGACCATGACGGTTGTATCCAATGCTGTCGCCCTTGGGGATGCGCTTGATTTGGTTGATGGTCGTCTTCAAGGAAACCACGGGCAGCAAATTATCCCTATCAACTTCGCAAGTCGGAACACCATACAGACCAATGCCCAAACGCACCATGTCAAACTGATATTGCGGGAAACGCGAAATACCTGCCGTATTGAGGATATGGCGCAGAATCTTGTTTGGGAAAGCCTCCACAATCATTTGGCTCCCTTCTTCAAAGCATCGGATTTGACCCAAAGTAAACTCATCTTCGGCGGGATTGTCGGCGGCAGCCAAATGGGAAAAAACACTCTTTACCTGAAGCATTGGATTGGCCTTGAGGCGACGAATCAGTTCAGGAAGCTCGTTTTTCGAGAAGCCCAACCGATGCATACCCGTATCCAGCTTGATATGCACATTGATAGGATGCGCCTCAGGCAAGGCCAAATTATGAATCGCCTTTTCTATAAACCCCAAATTACGGAGACTAAACACCTCAGGTTCAAGATGGTATTTGACGATGTTGTCATAGCTGTTCACCTCTGGACTCATCACCATGATAGGCAAATTTATGCCCGCACGACGCAGTTCAACACCTTCGTCAGCGAAAGCAACCGTGAGATAATCCACATTGTGGAATTGCAAAATGTTGGAAACCTCCAAATTGCCACTGCCGTAGCCGAAAGCCTTCACCATCACCATCAGCTTGGTCTCTGGCTTGATTTTCGAACGGAAATAATTCAAGTTGTTGACCAAATGGTTGAAGTTGATCTCAAGAACAGTTTCATGCGCCTTTTCCTGCAACTCCATGCTGATTTGTTCAAATTCGAAAGCACGCGCACCTTTCAGCAGAATGGTCTGATTGTTGAATTTGGAGAAAGGAAACTGAGCCAAGAAGTCAGCCACACTCTTATAGAAATAAGTTTCCATGTCAAACTTATTGGCTTGCCTCGAAAGAGCCTCCCCAATACCAATCATCATATCGACCTCCTTGTTTTTCAACAATTGTGCGATCTCGGCATACAACTCCATCTCGTTTCGTCCGCTTTGCAGAATATCTGAAAGAATCACCACCCGACGCTTGTGTTGCCGCTGCTGACGCATCACATCAAGAGCGATGGAAAGTGAATTGATGTCGGAGTTATAGTAGTCATTGATAAGGGTACAATTGTTCATGCCCGCCTTGATTTCCAAACGCATGGCCACGGAAGCCAAATTTTTGAGTCGCTCGCTGATGCAATCAGGCGAATACTTCATCAACAAACACAAGGCAATGCAGTGAATGGCATTCTCGATGGAGGCATCGTCATTGAAAGGAATCTCAAACGACAGTTTATCAGATTGGTATGTGCATTCAATAATGGCGCTATTCTCGTTCTTCGTTACCGTATCCACCAACAAAACAGCCTCCTTGAACTTACGGCTCCACGTGAACAGCCTTACTCTTTCCGCAATTCCCGAGCGCAAAATCACTTGTTGGATGTCGGGATAGTCCATGCAATAAACCAACGCATCCACTTTCGTGAAAAGGTTCAACTTTTCTCCGGCTTTCTGCACTCGGCTGATGAAGTTCTCATCATGGGCCTGCCCTATGTTAGTGAACACGCCGATATTCGGTCGAATGATGTCTTGAAGCGCCATCATCTCGTCAGGTTCGGAGATGCCAGCCTCAAAAAGGCCAAGGTCATAACCGCTATTCATCTGCCACACCGAGAGCGGCACACCCACTTGGGAGTTATAACTCTTGGGGCTGCGTACAATACTGAAATCGGGGCTCAACATCTGGAACAGCCATTCCTTAACGATGGTCTTGCCGTTGCTACCTGTAATGCCGATAATGGGAAAATTAAACTGTTGTCGGTGATAGGCGGCCAAAGCTTGCAAGGCCCTCAATGTATCAGCAACGAGGAGAAAGCCTGCATCGGGACAGGCGACTTCAGGCAATTGGCTCACCACAAAGGCGCGAACACCTTTGTCATAAAGATCCTTGATGTATTTATGACCATCGTTTCGTGCACTGACAATGGCAAAAAACAAAGCTTGGTCAGCAACGATAAGTTGACGGCTATCTATTAGAAGATCAGATACTTGCTTTTCATGCAAGTCGCCGCACAAGGTTCCGTTGACGATTTGGGAAATCTGCTCCAAGGAATAATATTGGTGCTGCATATTCGATTCAATTTCCTGCAAAAATACGGCTTTTCCGAAAAAGCATTACCTTTGCAGCGTAGAAAAAAAGAGAAATGTCCATCAAGAAACACATCCCCAATGCGCTGACCTGCGGCAACCTGCTCTCGGGCTGCTTTTCTATTCTATTTATCACCAAAGAAATGCCGATTGCGGCTTCCATAATGCTGCTTGTAGCTGGCCTATTCGACTTTTTGGACGGGTTTGCCGCACGACTGCTTCATGCGCATTCGCCCATCGGAGCCGACTTGGATTCCTTGTCCGATGTGGTCTCCTTCGGCGTAGCCCCTGGATTCATCATGTATTGGCTGATGCGACAGTCTTTCGAGGTACCCGTTTGGTCTGTGGGAAATGTGGACTTGTTGCCCTGTTTGGCCTTTATGCTACCCGTTTTCTCGACCTTGCGTTTGGCCCGCTTCAATATTGACACAACACAAAAGACTTCATTTCGTGGCTTACCCGCACCCGGCATGGCTTTGTTTATCGTTTCGATAATGTTGGCCTTGCATCAAATTGGGCATCTCTACGATGGCTTTTTTGGATATTGGCCTTGTCTTGTTTCCGTCATTGTCCTTTCTTTCATGATGGTCAGCAACATACGTTTTTTCTCATTTAAGATGAAGTCGGCCCAATGGAAAGGCAACGAAGTGCGATGGGGCTTCCTGATGATCACTGTTATAAGCGTGGTGATTTTCAGGTTGTTATCCCTGCCCTTCGTAATGCTATTGTATGTTTTGCTTTCGGTTTTCTTTGCCAAAAAGATGGAATAAGCATCTTACATTTCCTTCTTGTGCAGGATGAAATTGTGCCCAAGGTATACCTCGCGGACATGCTCATCCTCAGCCAATTGTTCGGGTGTGCCTCGCTTGAGAACCTTCCCATCAAACAGCAAGTAAGCGCGATCTGTGATGCTGAGCGTCTCATGCACGTTGTGGTCGGTGATGAGCACTCCAATGTTTTTCCGCTTCAGTTTGAAGATGATGCGTTGGATGTCCTCGACGGCGATGGGGTCGACACCGGCAAAAGGCTCGTCAAGCAGGATGAAGTTAGGATCAATGGCCAAAGCACGGGCAATTTCGGTACGACGACGCTCGCCACCCGATAGCTGTATGCCTTTGCTCTTCCGAACTTTCTGCAAACCAAATTCGTCCAACAACGCCTCAAGCTTCTCGCGCTGCTGCTGTTTCGTCATGCCCTCCTTAAACTGCATCACAGAGGCGATATTGTCCTCCACACTCATTTGACGGAACACCGAGGCTTCCTGCGCCAAATAACCGATATGTTTCTGCGCCCGCCTGTACATAGGCAGATCCGAGATGTCTTCATCCTCAAGAAACACCTTGCCGGAATAAGGTTTAATGAGGCCCACTACCATATAGAAAGTGGTCGTCTTGCCCGCTCCATTGGGACCCAGTAAACCGACAATCTCACCCTGTTCAAGTTCAACATTGACTTTGTTGACCACGGTGCGTTGACCATATTTTTTGACCAGATCTTCTGTCCTTAGTTTCATCTGTATTCGTGATTTGTAAAGACGCACGCTTGCGTCTCTACAGATTAGAAAATTCCTTCTTTCAAGATATCATGCAAATGTATAATACCCATATATTTACCATCGTGAACGACGGGCAATTGCGTGATGCTGTTTTCCCTCATCTTGTGAAGCGCATCAACCACCAAGGCATCCTCATCGATGGTCTTGGGGTTGGAGGTCATGATTTGGACAGCTTTCACCTGCTCGATGTTGGGATATTTCATCAACATGCGGCGCAAGTCGCCATCGGTAATGATGCCTCTAATCTGTTCCTTCTCAGTCACCACCGTCGCGCCAAGGCGTTTGCCCGTCATTTCGATAATGACCTGAGTAAGGCTGTCGGCAGGGCCGACTTCGGGACGCTCATTTCGCGTATAAAGGTCTTTCACACGCAAGTAAAACTGCTTACCGAGTGCACCGCCAGGGTGAAACTTGGCAAAATCGGCGGTGGAAAAACCGCGACACCTCATTAATATAAGTGCCAGCGTGTCGCCCATCACAAGTTGAGCCGTGGTGCTACTGGTGGGCGCAAGACTACCTGGAACAGCTTCTTCCGGCACAGTCACATCGAGGACAAAATCAGCCTGCGAAGCCAGAAATGACTGGCGGTTGCCAACAAAAGCCACTATCTTATTGCCTCTCAGCTTAATAAGCGGCACAAGCATCTTGATTTCGGGCGTCTCACCGCTTTTCGATAAGATAACCACGATGTCGCCTTCGCGGACAATGCCCAAATCGCCATGAATGGCGTCGGCAGCGTGCATGAAAACTGCCGTTGTGCCCGTCGAATTCATCGTCGCCACGATTTTTTGGGCGATGATAGCACTCTTTCCGATACCCGAAAAGACGAGATTCCCCTTGCCTTCAAGGATCAAATCCACCGTTTTCACAAAATCATCGCCAATTTGTGCCTTCAATCCCATGATTGCATTAGCTTCATTTTCAATGATTTGATTTGCAATTTCGATAATCATGTCATTTTTTTTCATTTTTTCTCGAAATTTCTTGCGCCGAATGATTTAAAAGCTATAACTTTGTCTTTGCTGATGCGGGAGAATATCCCCAGGAGTGATAACGTAGTTTTTCAAAATAGATTGCAAAGTAAAGCAAAAGTTCGGAAAATACCAAACACCAAAAGGAGGAAACTATGGCAAAGAAAGACGACTTGAAAATCCACAAGCTGCTGAAGGATGTTTTTGGCTTCGACCAATTCAAAGGAAATCAGGAAGAAATCATAAAAAGCATCCTCGGTGGCAACAATACTTTCGTGTTGATGCCGACAGGCGGAGGCAAATCGCTTTGCTACCAACTGCCCGCATTGATGTCGAAAGGCACGGCCATTGTCGTCTCCCCGCTCATCGCCTTGATGAAGAACCAAGTCGACATGATCCGTAATTTTGGAACCGAATTGGGCATCGCTCATGTGATGAACTCGTCGCTTTCAAAAGCGGAACTGCTTGAGGTGAAGGAAGACTTGAAGAGCGGCAAGACCAAGTTGCTCTATGTGGCACCCGAGTCGCTCACCAAAGAGGAAACCGTTGAGTTTCTGCGGACCTTGAAGATTTCGTTCGTCGCCATCGATGAGGCACACTGCATCTCGGAATGGGGCCACGATTTCCGCCCTGAGTACCGCCGTCTGCGCCCCATCATCAACGCCATTGGCGACAACCTGCCCATCATTGCCCTGACCGCGACGGCCACGGTGAAGGTGCAGAACGACATCATGAAGAACCTCGAAATCATGGACGCCAAAATCTTCAAATCCTCCTTCGACCGTCCGAACCTGTATTATGAAGTACGTCCGAAAACCAAGGATGTCGTCAAAGACATCATCAAATACATCAAGCAGAATCCTGGCAAGTCGGGAATTGTGTACTGCCTCAGCCGCAAGAAAGTGGAAGAATTAGCCGAGACGCTGATTGTTAACAACATACGGGCCCTACCCTATCATGCTGGTCTCGACAGTCAGACCCGAAAGGAGAACCAAGACAAGTTCCTGATGGAAGAGGCAGATGTCATCGTGGCCACCATCGCTTTCGGCATGGGCATTGACAAACCCGACGTGCGTTTTGTCATCCACCACGACATTCCCAAGAGCCTCGAAGGATATTATCAGGAAACCGGTCGTGCCGGTCGCGACGGCGGCGAAGGCAACTGCATCGCGTTCTACGACTATGAGGACATCCACAAATTGGAGAAGTTCAACAAAGGCAAGAATGTGGCCGAACAAGAAATCGCCCGCGAGTTGCTGAACGAAACAGTAACCTACGCTGAATCAGCTGTTTGTCGTCACCGTCTTTTGCTCCACTATTTCGGCGAAGAGTACAACAAGGAGAATTGTGGCGCGTGTGACAATTGCCGCTATCCCAAGGAGAAATTCGACGGCAAGGAAGACCTTAAGCTCGTCCTCGAAGCCATTGAAGATACCAAACAACTCTTCAAGACCAAGCACATTGCAGAACTTTTGGCTGGTAAACTCACTGGCGACATCAAGACGGCCAAGCAAGAGAACAATGAATTTTTCGGTGCCGGCGACGAACACGATGAAAAGTATTGGACCGCCGTCATTCGCCAAGCGCTGGTACACAAGCTGTTATCCAAAGACATTGAGAATTACGGCATCCTGAAAATCACAAAGGATGGCAAGAGTTTCATCAAGAAGCCCTACACCATCATGCTCGTCAAGGACCATGACTACGACAGCAACGAGGATGAAGACCCCGAGACAATGGCTATGGGTTCCAGCAAGGACGGTGGTGCCGACAAGACACTTTTCTCCCTGCTGAAAGACTTGCGCAAGACCATCGCCAAACAGAATGGGTTGCCACCTTTCGTCATCTTCCAAGACCTGTCGCTCGAAGACATGGCCATTCAATACCCCATCACGAAGGAGGAAATGACCCAAATCGCCGGTGTGGGTACAGGAAAAGCCGAGAAGTTTGGTGAGCCGTTCATCAAACTGATCAAGGAATATGTAGAGGAAAACGACATCACGCGACCCAACGACATGGTGGTGAAGTCGGTGGTGAACAACTCCGCGTTGAAAATCGGTATCATCCAGAACATCGACAAGAAGATCCCACTTGACGACATCGCTTACGGTAAAGGTCTGGAATTCGGCGAGTTGCTTTCCGAGATTGAGAGTATCGTCTCTTCCGGAACCCACCTTGACATCAACTATTACATTGAGGACTACGTGGATGTTTATCACCGCGAAGACATTCTGGAGTATTTCAAGGAGGCCGAAACCGACGACATTCAGACCGCACTCCGCGAACTGGGCGAGGACGAGTACGAAGAAGACGAAGTCCGCCTCATGCGCATCAAGTTCCTTTCTGACGTCGGCAATTAATTGATAATGAGACGTTTCATTAGTATTATTGCATTATCATTGCTCTTGTTGGTCTCTTGCGGCGGCAACAAGAGCAAAACTGAGATGCCCTCAAAACTGCTTTCGGAACAGGAAATGATTTCGCTGCTAACCGACTTGCAAATCATCGAGGCCGACTTGACCTTACGAAAGACCAACCAACAGGACATCAACGGGCTGCCCCAACAGTTTTATGACCAGCTCTTTGAGCATTACGGCATTACTGACAGCATTTTTTCGGAAAACTTGAGATACTACACCAAGCGACCTGCCACGCTGGAATGCATCATGGACTCCGTTGTGCAACGACTGACGAAGGAACAGTCTACTTTTTCAGCTCAGTAGCAATCAAATCATTCAGTTTCTTGGCAGCATCCAACAACAGGCTTTCGTCCGTCGGGACGGGCACGGGCTTGGTGTTCAAGCGGTTTAATGTCTCCGCCGAGCAGGCCTCGCGGTCGCCCTTGATGGTGGTGTAGTCGTTCTTGAAGGTGGAGGTTGCTTCAAAAGGAACAGAACCTAATATCTTTCCATCACGCTTGGAACGATATTGGATATATCCTTTAACCGTCATCGTTTTTGACTGTGAATAATCCGTCACTTCAACGGTTTGGTTGCCTTTCGTTTCCTTGAAAGTCACTTTGTCTAAACGAGTTGGCGAAATGGCTACATTCTCTTCAATCACACACACCATAGCCTTACGATTTTCTCCTGGCCTGGGATCGGTCACTATATGAACATTTGAAATTTGACTTGGAAGCTCCCCTTCATCAAAAGCAAATAAAACCTTCTTTATATTTAATGATGAATAGTTACTGTTACCACAAACATACCCAAAACCAACATGCTCATTTGTAAACAAAGCACACTTTTTTCTCAAATCCAACAAGCGGGGATTCGCTGAATTGGTACGCTCAAGTTGATTAATGTATCTCTCCGCCATTTCCGCATCGGCTTTCGAACCCGTACTCAACAATTGATTGGCCTTCGCCACCAAAAAACTCTCCGCCTTGTTGCGAGCGACCATCATGTCCTCATCAAGGTCGAGTTTCACATAGTTCATTCCCTTTTTCACCTTGCTCGGGAAGCATTTCAGGGCATCGTTGCGGCCTTTCATGCTGCAATAACGCTGGTAGATTTCGGGCCACACATCGGGCTGACCCGAAGCTTTCAGGGCTTGGATGCGCTCGTGGTCGGCTTGGTTGGCCTTGTGGTACGAAGCCGCCACATAATTGAGGTCTTTGTCGTTCATCTTGCCTTGGCACACTTCGGGCGCAACGCGTTGAATCACTTGGTCATACTCTTGGGCTTCATAAAGTTTCTTGGTCGTGTTGCAAGCGGTGAGCATCGCGCCGAGCCATAATACGGGAATCAGTCGGAGATATTTCATGACTTCAAATTTGACGGTTAAAACAGCATAAAAACTACAAATTTCGCTCCAAAATTGTACGGAGCAGAAGAAATCTTTACTTTTGTAGGCACAAAAATCGATTCTCATGGAAAAAATCAAGCAACTGCAACAGGATTTCGCCGATTTCATGGCAAAAACCGACTTCAACGGACAACCGAAAGAGTTATACGAACCCATTGCCTACACCATCTTGCAAAGCGGCAAACGCCTCCGTCCCATGCTTTGCCTCTTGGCCAACGAAATGTTTGGCGGCGAGGAACAAGAAGCCCTTTGGCCCGCTTTGGCCTTGGAGACTTTCCACAATTTCACGCTCATCCACGACGACATAATGGACAAAGCTCCGCTCAGGCGCGGCAAGGAAACCGTCTATCAGAAATGGAACTCCGACATCGCCATTCTCTCCGGCGACGCTATGTTGGCCATGGCTTTCCAATTTACACTGAAACCGCAGAAAGGCGCCGAACTTGCGAAACAATTGGGCAAAGTGGCCATTGAAATTTGCGAGGGACAGCAAATGGACCTCAATTTCGAGACCTGCGGTCACGTGACGATTGACGAGTATCTGGAGATGATTCGGCTGAAAACGGCTGTGTTGTTGGCCACTGCCTTACAGATGGGTGCCACCGTTGCGGGTGCAAAAGAAGCTGACATTCAACGGCTCTACGACTTTGGCATCGATATTGGAATGAGCTTCCAACTGCAAGACGATATTCTTGACCTCTACAGCGATGTGCAGGTCTTCGGCAAGAAACACGGCGGCGACATTGCGGACAATAAGAAGACCTACCTCTACCTGAAAGCCTTGGAAATGGCCTCGGAAAAAGACCGAAAACGCCTTGAACACCTGTTCACCCTCCGCATGGACCATGACGAGGAGGAAAAAATCGAGGAAGTGAAGGCCATTTATGACCACCTCAACGTGAAGGAAGCTGTGGAACAAGTCATGCTCGACTACGACCGGAAGGCCTTTAAAGCCTTGGAAGCCATAGACTTGCCCGAAGAGCGAAAAACTCATCTGAAGACCTACGCCGAATTGCTTTCGGGGAGAAAGAAATAAAAAAATCGGGAGCCGCTTGACTCCCGATTTTTTTGTGCAAGCCTGAAACTTACTTCGTCACAAGGTTGTAGGTGTCCTGCGCGATGACAAATTCCTCATCGGTGGGATACACGACCACTGCGACTTTCGAGTTGGACGTGGAGATGACGCCAGCGTCGCCGATGGTTTCCTTGTTCATCTTGCGGTCGAACTCGATGCCAAGGCCTTCCATGTTCTCAAGAATGGCTTCACGCATGAACCATGCGTTCTCGCCAATACCGCCCGTCATCACAATGACGTCGGCACCATTCATCACGGCCATGTAAGCTCCGATGTACTTCTTCACACGGTGGGCGAACATGTTGAAGGCGTAGGTGCAACGCTCGTCGCCTTCTTCCTTGGCGGCGCGCACGTCGCGCATGTCCTGCTTGCCGCCCGTGATGCCCACGAGACCGGACTTTTTGTTCACTATGGTGTTCATTTCTTTGGTGCTCAGGTCTTCCTTGTCCATGATGTACATGAACGCACCCACATCAAGGTCACCAGTGCGGCTGCCCATGACGAGACCTTCAACGGGAGTGAAGCCCATGGAAGTCTCCACCGACTTGCCATATTCCACGGCGGCGATGGAAGCACCGCTGCCGAGGTGGCAGGTCACGATCTTCGACTGCTTCCAATCCTTGCCAACGAAAGCGGCGGCCTTCTCGGCCACGTACTTGTGGCTGGTGCCGTGGAAGCCGTAGCGACGGATGCGGTACTTCTCGTAGTATTCGTAAGGCAGGGCGTAGAGGTAAGCCTCGGCGGGCATGGTGCTGTGGAACGAAGTGTCGAACACGGCAGCCATCGGAATGCCAGGAAGCACCGCCTCCATAGCCGCGATACCCTGCAAGGCACCCGGATTGTGCAATGGGGCAAGGTCGCAGAGCTCCTTAATCAGGTTGATGACATTGTCGTCGATGAGGACACTGTGGGAGAACTTCTCACCACCGTGGGCCACGCGGTGACCGACGGCGTTGATTTCCTTCAGGTCCTTGATGACACCCATCTTCGGGTCAACCAAAGCCTTCAGCACCAGCTTGATGCCTTCGGTATGGTTCGGGATGGGAAGCTGCTCGTAATACTTCTCACCATTGTATTTGTGGGTGAACTCGCCCATTTCGAGGCCGATGCGTTCCAAGAGGCCCTTGGCCAACAAGCGCGATGAATTGGCGTTTTCCATCTCCAACAATTGGTATTTGATGGAAGAACTGCCGCAATTTAGGACTAATATTTTCATGTTGAATTGTTGTTTGTTGAATTGTTGAATTAACTACGTCGAATCTGCGATTTGTTGGTTTGTAGGGACGCACCGCGGGCGTCCGCCAAAATACGAATTTGCGGATTGGCGGACGCATTCGATGCGTCCCTACAACCTAATTATTTCTGTTTCTGGGCGATGGCTTGGTTGCAGGTGATGGCCACCAATTTGTAAACATCGTCGATGGAACAGCCACGGCTGAGGTCGTTGCAGGGCTTGGCGAGGCCTTGCAGCACGGGACCGACGGCTTCGGCACCGGCCAGACGTTGGACAAGTTTGTAAGCAATGTTGCCGACTTCTAGGCAGGGGAACACCAGCGTGTTGGCCTTGCCAGCAACAGGGCTGCCCGGGGCCTTGCTCGAACCGACAGACGGCACGATAGCAGCATCGGCTTGCAGCTCGCCGTCAAGAATGAGGTCAGGACGACGCTCTTTCGCGATGCGGGTAGCCTCGATGACCTTGTCGACCACCTCATGCTTGGCGCTGCCCTTGGTAGAGAAGCTCAGGATGGCGGTGATAGGGTCGATTTTGGCGATGGCCTTGGCGGTGTCGGCGGTGCAAATAGCGATTTCGGCCAGTTGCTCAGCCGTCGGCATGGGCGTGACGGCACAGTCGGCGAAGACCATGCGGCCATTGGTGCCGTAAGGACAACCTTCGGGCAGGAACATCGTGAAAGCGCCACTGACGCAGGTCACGCCAGGAACGGTTTTGATGATTTGCAGAGCTGGACGAAGCATGTCGCCGGTGGTGCTGCGGGCACCGCTGACGAGACCGTCGGCCTCACCTGCCTTAACCATGAGGATGCCAAGGTACATGAAGTTCTGGGCCAGCTCGTCGGCTTGCTCGGGCGTCATGCCTTTGCTCTTGCGCAGTTCGTAGAGTAGGTCGGCGTACTTTTGCTTGTCGGGATTGTTCTTCGGGTCGATGATGCGGGCCTTGCCGATGTGTTGAAGACCAAATTCTGCGGTCATTTCCTTGATTTTCTCGGCGGGACCGATAAGGATGATGTCAGCCACTCCATCTGCCAAAAGGCGGTCAGCGGCTTTCAGGGTACGGGGTTCGTCGCCCTCGGGGAGCACAATGCGCTGCTTGTTGGCTTGCGCGTTGGCAATGATTTCTTGCATTAAGTCCATGTTGTGTTGTTTAATTGTTTATTGTTGAATCGTTTAATTGTTGTGATCGCATTGAAAAGCTGTCACATTGACTCGCTTCGCATCGTCGAATCTTACGATTTGTGGCAGCCACCTAATATTTCGGTTGCAAAGTTATAAAGTTTTTGCCTTGGTTTGCCAAATTACATTTATTTTTGCAGCCTGAAAACGACGAACTCCCATGCCTGAGCACCCTTTCATCGATTACGGAGCGCCTTTCACCGCCAACATTCAACCCATTGACACAGTGGCTACAGAAAGCGTAGTGCCGAGCTTCCTAACACAAGGCTTTGGTCATGCTGTCACGCCATTGCCACGGGTGACTTATGACATATTGCAAAGCTGGGATTTGGTTCTGATTGCCGTGGTACTGCTGCTTATCGTGCTTAATAAACAATTGTATCCGAGACAGTTCCGCCAAGTGCTGAGTGTACCAGGAGGCGTAGCCCATACCAACCAACTATTGCGAGAGTGGAACCCCGTCGGTAGCTTTCTCGGCACCTCATGCTTGTTGTCGTACATCATCATCATCTCGTTATTTGTGCAAAAGAGTTGCGTCATCTTGTCACGCGACGTGATGCAATACAACAGCCTGAACGTATTGTGCATGGTCGCTGCTTGTGTTTTGGGGTGGTTATTGTTGCGTTTTGCCGTGTTTTATATCATGAACTGGCTCTTTGGTACTAAAGATACCGTGGATAGGCAAATGACGGTACAACTGTCCGTATCCACATATAGCCTCTTCGTGATGTTGCTTTTGGTAGTGCTATTGCTCTACAATCCCATCTCGCTGTTCGTTTGGATTGGCTTCGGCATCATAAGCTTTGCAGCTGCGATGCGACTGGCTTTCGGTATCATTGAAACGAGAATTTCGACAAAAATCTCATGGTTTTACATTTTTTCGTATCTTTGCGCCCTCGAAATTGCACCGGTTGCAACACTCCTTACAGCAGGCTTGCGCTATTTTAGTCATGGCACTGTTTTTTAATGAGTTAAACATCCAGGAGAGAGAAAAATAGCGTATAAAAGGACACACTAAAACTCAAGAAGAAGTATGAAGATCAAGTCCATTTTGGTGTCACAACCCAAACCTGCCGACATTTCGAAGACTCCTTTTGCTGACATGTCGAAGAAATATGGGGTAAACTTCACTTTCGAGAAATTCATCAAACTCGACGACGTCACTGCGAGCGAACTTAGACAGGAGCACATCAAATTGCCCGAATACACCGCCATCATTCTCACCAGCCGCAACGCCATCGACCATTTCTTCCGCGTGGCCAAGGAAATGCGCTATGCGGTGCCCGAAAGTCTGAAATACTTCTGCATCAACGAATCAACGGCGTTGTATCTGCAACGTTATGTGCAATATAGAAAACGTAAAATCTTTTTCGGCAACCAGTCGCTCAACGACTTGATCGACATCATGAAGAAGCACAAGGACGAGAAATACCTCTATTGCTGCTCCGACATCAGCAGCGACTCGACCCTCGACCTGCTCACCGCCGCCAAACTCAACTTCACCAAGGCTGTCATGTTTCGCACTGTGCCCGCCGATTTGAGAGAGACCATCAAAATCGAGGACTACGACGTGTTGGTGTTCTTCAGCCCGATGGGCATACAGTCGCTCAAGGTCAACTTCCCCGACTTTGTGCAGGGCGATGTGGCCATTGGAGGCTTCGGGACGGCCACCTGCAATGCCATCACTGAGGCCGGTTTTGAGCTGAACATCAAGGCACCCACCCAGACCGCCCATTCCATGACAATGGCCATTGAAGAATTTCTTGCCGCAGAAGCCAAGAAAAGCAAGAAGAGATAAAGCCTGTCCGCCATGACCGCCAAGGAGGGCTTGCCAAAATACGAACGCATCTGCAAGGAAAACGACATCCAGACCCTTTTCAAGAAAGGCGAAGGTGTGACCGTGTATCCTTTCCGGGTCATTTTCAGATTCTATCGCGACCGTAGCCTGCCTGTCACATGCCGCGTGCTGGTTTCTGTTTCCAAAAAGCGTTTTCACCATGCCTTCAAGCGCAACCGCGTCAAACGACTCATGCGCGAAGCCTGGCGGAAAAACAAGGCTCCGCTTTACGAAATCTGCCAAAAGGATAATATTTCGCTTGACGTAGCGTTAGTTTACAACGCAACGCTTATCCATTCCTACGGAGAGATATTCGACAAGACAAAAAAAGCCGTCAATGAAATCCTCAAAAAGCATGAAGCGCATCGCCAAATTGCCCGCTAAGTTCTTGATTCTCTTAATCAGGCTGTATCAGGTTACGCTGTCGCCTTGGCTCGGGAAAAGCTGCCGCTACGTGCCCACTTGTTCCAACTACGGTATTGAGGCCATCGAGAAATACGGCTTCTTCAAGGGCGGCTGGCTCACCGTGAAACGCGTCCTGTCGTGCAACCCTTGGGGTGGAAGCGGATATGACCCCGTCCCATAGAGATGACAGACCTTAAGCAGGCGGTAAAGCGTAGCGAATCCCCTGCCAAACAAGAACAAAACAACAAACAAAAGATGAAATACATTCACACCCTCATCCTCGCATTCCTGCTCCCCATCGGCCTCTTCGCCCAAGAGAAGCAGAACAACTTCGAGATCGCCAAGAGCTTGGACATCTACAACAGCCTCTTGCGCGAGCTGAACCTCAACTATGTTGACGAGATCAACCCAGGCGAATTGAATGAAGCCGCCATCAAGGCCATGCTCGACGGTCTCGACCCCTACACGGTCTTCATCCCTGAGTCGGATATCGAGAACGCCAAGTTCATGACCACTGGTGAATATGGCGGCATCGGCGCCTTGATACAATACGACGGCGAGTTGGTGCGCATCTCCGAACCTTATTATGGCTGGCCGGCACAAAAGGCTGGACTTATTGCCGGTGACGCTATCCTCGAGGTGAACGGCATCGACTGCCACAAGAAAAACACAGCCCAAGTGAGCGAACTGCTCAAAGGACAGCCTGGCACAGAAGTGAAGCTGAAAATCGACCGCTACGGTCTTGACAAACCGATAGAAAAGACATTGAAACGTGAAAAAGTGAAAATCGATAACATCCCTTATTATAAGGTGTTCGACAACGGCGTGGCCTACCTCTCACTGAGTGGCTTCACCCGCGACGCGGCCAAGGAAATGAAGGAGAAATTCCTCGAAATGCGCAAAGATCACGAGTTGAAAGGTTTCATACTCGACCTGCGCGGTAACGGAGGCGGCCTGATGAACGAAGCCGTCGAAATCGTCAATATGTTCATTCCCAAAGGTAAAGCCGTTGTCTCAATGAAAGGCAAATCGGCTTCCTCGAACAGTCTCCACGCCACCAACAACGAACCCATTGACCTTGAAATCCCATTAGCTATCCTCGTTGACGGCAACAGTGCCTCGGCCAGCGAAATCGTGGCGGGTGCTATCCAAGACTACGACCGCGGTGTCATCATCGGAGAACGTACCTTCGGCAAAGGTCTGGTACAGAACATCTTGCCTTTGAGTTACAACACGCAGATGAAAGTCACCATCGCCCACTACTACATTCCCAGCGGACGTTGCATCCAGGAGATCGACTATTCCCACAAGAAAGACACTACACAGACCAAAACCGACACACTCGGCAAACCCTTCAAGACCCTTGGGGGACGTACCGTCTACGAAGGACACGGCATCACCCCTGACGTGAAAGTGAGCCACAACCCCTATGCCACTGCGACAGCCTACCTTTACGGCAAAAACTATCTCTTTGACTACGCTAACAAATATTACAGCGAACACCCCAACATCGACTCGGCAGACCGCTTTAAGATTGATGAGGTGACTTACAACGATTTTATCAAGTTCGTGAAAGACAAAGGCTTCAGTTACACCACCGAGAGCGAAAAGGCCGTTGAGAAACTGAAGAAAGCGGCCAAAGAAGAAGGCTATTTGCAGCAAATCGAGCCACAAATTAAACAGTTGGAGGAAAAACTCGCTGCCGACAAAGCCAACGACCTGCTGAAAAACCGCGCCGACATTGAGGAACTGCTGGTTTCTGAAATCGTCAGCCGCTATTACTTCCAAAAAGGCCGTATCATTGCCGCATTGCAGAAAGACCCCGACCTTCAGCGCGCTTTCGAAATCCTGCTCAACACCAACGGAAAGAACGAATACCGCACAATCTTGGGCAAGTGATAGCCACCTCCACCACGATAAAACCCTATCTCCATCAGGCCTATCTTTTTGGCTTGCTGATGATGGCTGCCAGCCTTACACTCTCACCGTTTTTAATGAGTGTAGCTCAGTTTTGGCTCGTCATCGTATGGATTGCAGATGGCATCGTCAGCAAGGATTTCAAGACCAAATGGAGCCGTTTTGCGCACAACAAAGCCGCCGTTCTATTGGTATTGTTTTACCTGCTGCACGTCGTCGGGCTACTCTACACTTCTGATTTCCAATACGCTTTGAAGGATTTGCGCGTCAAGTTGCCTATACTGGTTTTACCTTTCATCATGTCGGGTATGGAGCCCTTGGACCGTAAGCGTTTCGATTTATTGATGCTAGTGTATGTGCTTTCAGTCTTCGTGGCTACGTTATTTAGTTTTTCAATCTACACCAAACACGAATACAATGACGTTCGTGAGATCTCATGCTTCATCAGCCACATCCGTTTCTGCTTGCACATCGTCTTTTGCATGGCGGTTGTTGGGTGGTATCTTGCCGTCCGAAAGACGCAGTGGTGGGGCAAAGCCATTCAAGTTATGCTACTGCTATGGTTCGGTTATCAGATATTTATCTTCGAATCACTCTCGGGTTATGTCATCCTTGCGGCGGTTGTCATGGTCACTGCTGTTTATGCGTTTTTGTGTTGGAAAACAGACAAGATCTGGCGCATTGCCTTCGCTGTTTCCGCTGCGGTTGTTCTGATAGTAGGGATAATGGTTCTGATACAACAAATTCGACCCTTGATAAAGGTTGAAGCGGTGGATTTCAGCACGTTGGGGCAAACCACCACACAAGGCAACCTTTATTGGCACGACACGGTCTATCATCCCGTTGAGGACGGCCAATATGTGGGGTTATACTATTGCCGCAAAGAGATGCAGGAAGCTTGGCTACAACGCAGCACTTTGCCTTTCGACGGCACGACACACAATGGCGAGGATCTTGAGGCAACCTTGGCACGTTACCTGACCTCCAAGCATTTGCGCAAGGATGCCGAAGGGGTGTTGGCTTTGACCGATGAGGACATCCGCAATATCGAAAACGGTGTGGCCAACTACAACAACTGGCAGCATCCAGGCCTCAGGGCACGGCTTTCTGCGACACTGTTTGAATATGACCTATACCATCGCTTCAACAATCCCAATGGCGGCTCGCTCGCACAACGCATTGAGTTTACGCGTGCAGCCTTCCATATCATCCGTCAGCATCCGTTGTTTGGAGTGGGCACGGGTGATGTGCCACAGGCCTTCTGTCTAGCGTATGACGAGATTCAATCACCACTAAGCGAAGTGTTCCGTTTTCGCGCCCATAACCAGTATCTTAGCATCATGATTGCCTTTGGCGCTGTAGGGTTGGCTTTGTTCTTTGTTGTACTGCTTTATCCGTGGTGTTCATCTAAGACAAGACGTTCATATCTATACACGGTGTTCCTCTGCATCATGTTACTCTCCATGCTGCCTGAAGACACCTTGGAAACCCAAGCCGGCGCATCGATGTTTGCGTTCTTCCTTTCCGTTCTTTTATGCGCCGTTTCTGAAGACTCGTTGTTTTCAACAAAAAGGTTACAATCATAACGGTAATGGCGATTACTTTATCGGATTGTGCCTCTTAATGAAAAATTCATTACCTTTGCCCCGTCAAAATGAAAGTCTTATGAGAAAAGAACAATTCATTTGTCCCTACACCGTGTACGATTCCATCGACGAGCTGGAACCTGAAGATGCCGAATTGTTGCGCAAAGCGCATGAAGCCACACGCAATTCCTACGCGCCTTATTCCAAGTTCCATGTCGGTGCGGCGGTGCGCATGGCCAACGGTGAAACCGTCACGGGTAACAACATCGAGAATGCGGCCTATCCCAGTGGTTTGTGTGCTGAGCGCGTCACGATGTTTGCAGCTCAGGCCAAATATCCCGGTGTGGCCATCGAAGCCTTGGCGGTGGTGGCCCATTCTGAAACGAAGTTGATTGCCGAGCCTGCCGCCCCTTGCGGGGCTTGCCGCCAAGTGATGGTGGAGGTGGAACAAATCTCGAAACGTCCTTTGCGCGTTCTCTGCCAAGGCGAGACGGGACCCATCATGGCCTTCAACGGCATCGAAAGCCTCTTGCCGTTTGTCTTTCAGGACACGCTTCTCTAAGCGAAGGTAAACAATAGATTCCCAAAGAAATTCCACAAGGTGGATGCACCCACGGCAAACACCTTGCTGAGATAGAAACTCCATTTCAATTTGCCATTGAGTACGTACACCGTCAGCGTGTCGATGCCCAAGCCGACCAAGGAAATGACGAAATATTTCACGTATTCCGTCCCGATTTGTGGATTGGTGCTCTGGAAGGTCCACAGGCGGTTAAGGATGTAATTCGTCGTGGCAGCGAAAATGAAGCCAAGGATGTTGCTCAGGTATTTGTTCAGCTTCAGCCATTCCTTGCAGGCGTAAGTCACGCCAAAGTTGACAAACACACCCGAAAAGCCCACCGCGCCGAATTTCAGGAACTTGAACAGAAATTCGCGCGTCAGCTCGATCTTCAACAAGGCACTTTTCAACATTTTCGCTTGGATTGGACGGCAAAAATACAAAAAACGCTACTTTTGCGCAAAATTTCAACAATGAGTACGGTAAAAGACATCTCCATCGAAGCCTACGACTATCCCCTACCCGACGACCGCATCGCGAAATACCCTTTGCCCGAACGCGACGCCTCGAAACTTTTAGTACTGAAAAACAACGAGATAAGTGAGTCGCAATTCAAGCACCTTGGTGATTTCCTACCTGAGGACACTGTATTAGTTTTCAACGAAACGAAGGTCATCAGAGCAAGGCTGCAATTCCACAAGGCGACTGGCTCGCGCATAGAAATTTTCTGCCTTGAACCGGAAAAAGATTACCAAGTCGCCTTCACCGCAACCTCTCCTGTAAGGTGGAAATGCCTGATTGGCAACGCGAAACGCTGGAAAGAGGGAAAACTCGCCATGCCCATGTCGGTGAACGGGAACGAGGTCATCCTCCAAGCAGAACGCCTCGCACAAAACGATCAATACGCTGAAATCGAGTTTTCGTGGACGCCCGAAGCTCTGCCTTTTGCCTCAGTGCTGGAGGCCGCCGGCGAGATTCCACTTCCCCCCTACCTGCACCGCGATGCCGAGCCTGACGACCGCGACCGCTACCAAACAGTTTTTGCCCGTTACGACGGCTCTGTGGCGGCACCTACGGCGGGACTGCATTTCACCCAGCCGCTCATCGCCACCCTGCGTGAAAAAGGCTTCATGTTTGACGAGGTCACGCTGCATGTTGGGGCAGGCACCTTCCGTCCCGTGGCCACCGAAACCATCGGAGAGCACAATATGCACTCGGAAACCGTCATAGTGCGCAAGTCACTGATTGAAAACCTCATAGCCCATCAAGGCAAACCCATCGTCCCTGTCGGGACGACTAGTACACGCACCTTGGAAAGTCTCTATTGGATTGGCATAATGCTTCAAGAACAAGGTACGGCATTACGCCCGCTCCATGTGGAGCAGTGGTTCCCATACGAAAACCATGCCCCACTCAACGTGACACAAGCCTTACAGCTTATCCTCTACTACCTTGACCGCCACGGCCTTACCCGCCTCGAAGCCAGCACCTCGCTGATGATCGCCCCGTCCTACCAAATGCACGTCATCACCGGCCTCATCACCAATTTCCACCAACCGAAAAGCACCCTGCTCCTCTTGGTCTCCGCCCTCATCGGCGAGCGTTGGAAAGACTGCTACCGCTTCGCCCTCGACCACGGCTTCCGCTTTTTGAGCTACGGCGATAGCTGTTTATTCTTACCCACGAAATAACACTCACTTAAGAAGTTTTTCTATCTTTGCCACAAATTCAGACCTATGAAAAAACTATTTTTGACCCTTGTCCTCGGCTTATTGGCCACCTTTTCCTTTGCCGGCAACATCCTAACGGAAAGCTTCGAATATGGCAACCACGACCTACAGACACCCGTTGGCTGGAGCTGCGCTGACAATTCGTGGCTTTGTGGCTATCTTGAAAAAGACCACAACCTCAAGCCGCATACAGGCAACTGGTATGCCTTCACTACTGGCGATGAGTCGTGGATGTTCATGCCCATGTACCTCATCCCTGAGATGCAGTATCGCTTCAGTATCTGGGCTGTCAGCGACGGTAGCTACAGCCTCTCGTTCTGGGCCGGATCTGCCCCATCGTCCGAATCCATGACCGTACAATTCTTCTCCGAAAGCATCTGCACCGACGAATACAGCAAGGTCTCAGCCTACGTCGAAAGTATTCCCGAGGGCTGCAACTATATCGGCATATGCGCGATAATGCTTCAAGGAGACTCCTATCTCTCCATCGACGACGTGGAAATCGACATGGTACAGCAATACAACTTCGAAGCCGAGGCTATCACTGGAGACACAACCATGTATCCCGGCACGCAAGCCGTCTTCCATTACTTTGTGCATAACACAGGCTACGACCCCGTTGACATCACCTTGCACCCATCGAATGAGTTTTTCACCGACTTCAGCAGCTATGTAAACGGCGTCAGTGGTTCGACCTTCGCAACCCAACCTGACGAGACCGTCAGAGTGACCACCTATGCCACACTACGTCCCGAAGTACAGCCTGGCACAATGGCTTGGCTCGACATTATGATGACAATACCTTGCAACTGCAACACGGCCATGGTCACATTTTGGGTAACACCACTTGACCTCACACAAACGCCCGAAAACAACGCCTTAAACATTAATGTCTTCCCGAATCCTGCGACAGACCGTGTCTCCATCGAAGTGGAAGGATTGCAGCGGGTTAGTGTAGCCGACCTCCGGGGAAGAGTGATAATGACTGGAACTCAGTCAGGTTTGGATATCAGTGCTCTAGAAAAAGGCTTTTACATCCTCTCAGTTGAGACGAAGCAAGGGATGTTAAAGCGCAGTTTCGTAAAACGATAATCTTCTACTTATTCTTGTCAAAATAATAGCGGCTCCATTTTCTCTGGAAGACGGAGCCGCTATTATAAAGGACTTGAAGCCTTAAACTGCTATCAAATCATTCCACCACAATCTTCTGGGTTTTAACGTCATTGCCATTGATCAAGCGCACAACGTAGACACCGGCGGCAGCTTCGAAGTGTTTCGTGGCATTGCCATTGATTTGCTCGCTGCTGAGGATGCGGCCATTGACATCAACAATCTGCAGAGTAGCTTCTCCTTCGTTGGCGATAAACCAACTGCCATTGCTATAGAAAGTGAAGGTCTCCGAGCCTATCAAAGCGTCGTTGTGATTGGCGACAAATACCAGTTTGAAACGGCTGTCATAGTCGCTGGTCTTGGCGTCGAAGGTATAGCTAGAAGTGGCGAGCAGGTCAACGTCGTTGCCAGTAAGATTGTCGATGAGGTGGAGGTAGCCGAACTCAACGTTCTCGGTGCTGAAGCTTAGGCTGTAGGTGCCGTTGCTTTCTGCTTTGAAGTTGATAGGCATTTCACCCTGGGTTCCGGCGTTAACCACAGCGTAGTCTTTGCCGTTCTGCAAAATGTAAAGCTTAGTGTTGCCTTCAAAGAGTTGGAATTTAGGCAGCATCTTGCTGTTGTCGAAGCGCACAATGGCTCGGTCGATGGTGTTGCCACGGCTGTTGCCTTTCAGGCTGACCACCAGTTGCTCGCTGACTTTAGAGGAAACCTGAGGCTCAAAGGTGATGGACTCGCCCTCGCTCTCAGCAAGTACGAAAATACCTTCCATGGCTTCAACACTGGTGCCCTCACTGGCAATAACTTCATCGCGACCTTCAGGGTTAATGATGTAGAACGATTTATCAACATTGGCGGCAGTGGCATAGGGGTTGCCCACGAGGTTCCAGCCCTTCAATGCTGCATCTGCATCATAAGTAAGTGCCACCTCTCCCTCGCCTTCATAAGGCGTACCCGTGAAGATCAGTCTGACATTTGTGCTATTGGCATAGAGGTAACCTCTTCCAGATTCAAGATTAAAGTGAAAATGGTCACCTTCGGTTTCTTTGTAGTTCTCCCATTCTTTATCAGTACTTTGGTTGAAGCGATAAAGGTCAAAGGTGTTTGAAGTCATCTCAGCCACATCTACAGGTGCCACTTCACCGATGGGGGAAGCGATGAGATAGTAGCCACCGCCTCCAGCGTAAGCATCGATGTCCAGTGTGAAGAAAGGCGTGCTGAGGAAGTTGAGGACGAATAAATTATGGAATGGATCTTCACCAATATATGTGTCATTTTCCAATACGACAGTGGTAGGACATCCTCCTTGGAAGACTTTTCCTGCTTGCTTGTCATAAAGATAAAAGCTGATGACATCGCCATCATTGCCCTTAATATTCATAGAGGCAAAATAGCCCATATTCAAATCCGTCCAATCGTTGAGCGGGGTTACATCACCACGACATTCATCACCGCAGAAGGCTCCCACTTCCCATGAAGCTCTGTTCACAGGAACACCGTCAATCTGAATCTGTGCTTGTAACGCCATGCCATTGCCTTGATAGCTTGTGGAAGGAGTCCACGGATAATCCGGACCGAATGACGGATCAGACTCGAACTCCATATAATAGCCCTCGTTCACGCCGCCGAATTCGAATTCCTCTGCTCCGTTAAATTGTAAGGTCAAATCACAAATGGTATATTCTGTACTTGTGGCATGGTCGTAGGCTTTGAAGGTAATGTCTTTTCCAATATCCGACGTGTTTCCGAAGACGGTCAAGTAAGTATAATACTCGTTCGGCAATCCTACTGGGTATGGCTCAATCAAACGTATCGTTCCTCTGCACTCATCGTCGATGAACGCAGCGACTTCGATGTTATCCGATGCCTGGGATACTCCATCTATCTTCACCTGGTAGGTCACATGGTTGCGATTGGAATATAAGCCAGGTGTAGGTTCAGGCCAATACAATGTGGTTTCCCGCTGGGCAAAAACCGCCATGCTAAGAACGAGAAGCACAAATGATAAGAATACTTTTTTCATTCTGTCTTTGTTTAGTAAATAATTAATTCAATGTTGGATAGGTAAAGGTCTTAGTTTGATTGGCCTTCGACCTGTAAATGAAACCTTCACCAGGATGTAAGGAGGTGGCACTCCCTCTCCAGCCGTAACCTTGATAGTAGGTGGCGATGCCGTTTCTCGTCTGGATATAATCCAAATGAGTTGGCGTAAGGTTAGAGAACGCCTCATCAAGAGTCATGTCCTCTATGCCAATGAAACCGACCCAGTTGATGCCAGGCATCAGGGTGATAGGATACTCGGCGGGGTCAACGATGGAGCCTTCCACCGTGACGGTACAGGCTTGATTGGTTTTGACCTTGTACATGGAGCCCACGGCAATGCCCTCTTCTTGAAGTGATCCACCCCAACCGTACGCTGCGTTGTTGACATATTTGCCATTCTGGTCAGTGATGGTGACACCATTGGCGCCCAAAGCAGCCTCAAAAGTAACCAAGTCTATATCGACATTTGGCGACCACCAGTTCCAATCTGATGTAAGATTGAAAGACTCTTCAACTATCGGAACATTCTCTGGCACCAAGTAAATAGTTCCAAGATCCGTTCTTTGGCCATCGGTAACTGTGACGTTGATATCTTGGGAGACATATCCTTCTTTGGATAACACAAGCGTCCAATTGCCACCCTTGATAGGACGATGGAAATCGCCAACTTCATGAGTGCTTACGATTGAATATTCGTCGTCGTGATTCTGTACTGTGACAATAACTCCACTTATGGGTTGATGCGTGTAAAAGTCCTTAACCACACCATGGATACCGTAAATGCATTGCTCCATATAGGCTAACATGCTATTATGGTTGTAGTTCCAAAAAGTAGGCAGCTGCGAGCCATTGGGCTTCTTAGTGGTGGAGCACTCAACGGTGACTTCACGGCACTGGCGATAGCCGTTCATGTAATCTTGGCGACCACCGCCTATCTCGTACCAATCGGCGCCATTCGTGATGCCGTTGTTTTGGTCGGTCATATAGTTAGAACTAACCGATTGGGCAAAAGTAGCATACTCTCTTGAGACATACTGCCACCAAGCATCATCAGCATGGCGTGTGTAGGTATTATCCCAAGGATAGTTCACCACTTCTGCGCCGCCGTGGTAGTTGGCAGCCATCACGAAAGGATAGTCCTCAGCAAGCTGCATAAACCATTGTGTTTCAGTTTGGTATGCATTTCCATCAGGATGTGCGTTGCCATGCGGATCGGGATAGTTACGGTTCATGTCTACACTGTTGGCATTGGCGCGTCGTGCACTATTGACAGTGTTATTGCCACCATAATAAGTGCCGTCTGGATTGGTGTTGGGGAAAATGAAGATATCTAGATTATCAACCAGGTTGACGATACGGCTGTCGGTGCTGGTGCAGAGCTCATCTATAAGACGAAGCATCAAAATCCAGCCGGTGGTCTCGTCACCATGGATGGTTGAACTGTATAAAAACTTCGGTTTGCCTTCGGGACTGCCATTGTTGATACGTACACCCATAATCTTACGATTCGATGGAAGTGTGCCTAATTCCATATAGGTACAGGTTCTGCCGGACACTACAGAGGACGGAAAAGCTTGCATCATACTTTCGTATTGACTGTAAGTTGGATAACTGTCCCATTCGTAGGTGGCACGATTGCCATCCCACATCTTGGCCTCCTCAAGCATCGAAGGCGGGGTCTGCAAAGTGGGTTTGTAGCCAGCCTGAAGCAGATTGTCGTACTGCTTCTGGTTGGCATAGCACACCACATTCATCCCATCGATACCGTCAACGGAACAAACACGATTGATTTCCTGAACCTCTGAAGGTTGCTGAATGGTGAGCGTGAAATAATACTCACCTCGTTCGTGCATGAGTTGAGCCAGTTCTCTTTGGCTTTGAGCAAAAAGGCTTCCTCCGAGAAGTAGCGCAAGAACAAAAATACAAAAACGAATTCTATTCATAAATATGAAACTTGAAACTATCTAATAATAAGCTTTTGAGTCTTGATCTCGCTGCCGTTGGTCAAACGCAGCATATACACACCAGAAGCCATCTCTGAGGTAGAAATCGAGTGCGTATCATTTCTACGGCTGATAAGGATGCGTCCTTGTACATCAATCACCTGCAAGGTGCCTTCGCCGTTGATGATGATGTTACCGTTACTGATGAAAGCGAAGCTGTCGTCGGTGTCATTGTCGGTGGCAAACA
>CAMZEK010000026.1 GCA_947305795.1 uncultured Bacteroidales bacterium
CTTTGGCAGCGCGGACTCCACATGGCAGGACCTTTCGACTTGTTCAGCATCCGGAATTGGATCATGGTTCGGTCGCTGACGATGCCCGAATATCCCCCCATCGCGTCGATTTCGCGCACAATTTGTCCCTTGGCGATTCCGCCCATGGCAGGATTGCAGGACATGGAAGCCATCAGGCGCAAGTCCATCGTGATGAGCAGAACCTTGCTACCCATATTGGCTGCTGCCGCTGCTGCCTCGCAACCGGCATGACCCGCTCCTACAACGATGATATCATACGGTTCAAAATACATTTTTGTCAGTGTTTCACGGGAAACATTTTGTTTAATATTTTGATAATCAATTAGTTAAATAGTATTTTCAACGCTTCTTCCTCTTTTTCACGCATGGTTTTCTCGTCCTCGTCAGTATGGTCGTCGAAGCCGATGAGATGCAATACGCCATGGATGATGACGCGATGTAATTCGTTCTCGTAGCTGCGTCCGAAAGTCTCGGCGTTTTCCTTGATACGGTCGAGGCTGAGGCAAAACTCGCTGGAAAGGACTGTCTCGCAATCGGTCAGTGGGAAAGTGATAATGTCGGTGTAGAAGTCGTGCCCAAGGCGTTGTCGGTTGATTTCCAACAACTTCTCATCGCTGCAAAAATAATAGTACAACTCCCCTATCGACTTGTCATAACCTTGTGCCACCGCCTCAATCCAGGCTTTGGCTTTGGGCTGGTCAATGGGCGGCATTTCCACATCCAACATGCTGAATCTTATCATCTTAATGCGTGTTTTTCTTCAAATAGTATTCGTTGATTTTATCCTTATAATAAGGTGCATACTCAATCGGGTTGGTCTTCAGGAATTCTTGGTTCTTTTTGAGCGTTTGCTCGTAAAGGTATTCGTCAATCTTGCGGTCGAAGTGCGAGCCTTTAAACTCATTAGATTTGCGCTTTTCTTCCCGCTCACGTTTCTCTTGTGCCTTCTGCGATTCCAACATGCGTGATTCGATTCTTTGGCTACGCTCGACAGTCTGACGGGTTACTTTCTTGTTCACCAAATCCTCTTCCAACTTTTCCATGTCTTTAATGATTTCGTTCAACCCGTCGTCGCCGATTTGTCCGTTTTCCTTCATGTCGTTGAGCATCTGCTGCATCCCTTGACGTAGCATCTCCTGCTCAGCAGCCATGCGCGCAAATTGCTCACTCATGGAATTGGGAATTTGTTGCCCTGATTTTTCCATTTGTTGTTGCAGCTGTTTGAGTTGCTCGCTGAGTTGTTGTTGAAGTTGCTGCATATTTTTCATGTTCTGCTGGCCTTGGCCAGGCTTGGGCATGGAACACGACATTGGCATACCCATGGCTTCCATGTTATTTTCCATGTTTTCGAGCGACTCGGCTAACATCAACGCAAGGTTATTCATTGACATCATTGCGGTTTGTTGATGCCTGACGGCCTGCGAAAGCTTTAAGTCGTTGAGGTATTTTAAAGCGTTAGTGGTCTGATTTTCGATGGTATGCAACTCGTCAAAAACAAAGTTTTGAATCGCTGGTTGATGCATGGCCATACTACGCAGCGAGTCACGGACCATATTGAAATTGTCAGCCACATCCTTTTGCATGATGATTTTCTCGACCAACGACGGGTCGTCAGTGCGCAAGCTGCCGATTTCAGTCATCAAAGCTTCCTGCTCATGCGAGGCATGGACGACGTTTTCAAGCAAAATACGAAGCAAATGCGCGTCTTCAGCCATCTGTTGCATACCACCCATTTGCATCATCGACATCATATTTTGGGCCATCTGCTGCATTTTTTGACCAGCGTTTTTCTTGTTTTGCTGCGACTGCTGTTGTTCGCCCGACTGCTCGTTTTGCATGGCATTGTCGAGGTCTTGGTTGATGCTTTCTTCCATCTCCTCGTCTTTTTCCATGTTGAAAGGCTGTTGCAAGTCCTGGTTTTTCTCCAAGAGTTGGTCAAGTTCGTCCATCATTTTATCGAACTCCTCCTTGGCTTCCTCGGCCGATTTTTGGTCGTTCTCCTCCCCTGCTTGGTCTTGATTTTCAGACGCTTCCTTTTGCAGTTCCTCTCCTAATTTGTCCAATTTGTCGGCCAAGTCATTGAGGTCTTTTTCCATCTTCAATTGTTCCAGCAGGGCCAAATTTCGGTCAAGCAATTCTTGCATCGACTGGTTGTTTTTCTTGATGTCTTGCATCATCTGTTGCATCTGCTCGCGAGGCATTTCCTCAAGGAGCTTGTCGATTTGTTCCATGAGTTTCTGTAACTCTTCAGGAATCACCTCGTCGAAGAGCTTATTGATTTGTTCTTGTTTCTTGATGAGGTCTTCGTTGCCCAAATCGTGTTCTTTCATGAAATCAGACAACTTTTCCTGCTCTTCCTGCAACTTGTTCCACTCATCCTGGATCTGTTGCTGCTTTTCTAACAGGTCTTTCATCTTCTCCTTGTCCGACCAGTCTAAATCCTTTTTCTGGATGAGATCTTGGAGCATCTTTTCAATCTCATCTTGCAGTTTGTCAGCCTCTTGCGACTTTTCCGAAAGCCGTTCCATAATGTCTTCCGACTGCTCGTTGGCGATGCTGTCCAAGGCTGTTTCAGAGGGCTTGTAGTAGGTGAAAGTCTCTGAGCGCTTCGATTTTGGGCCGTGGAAACCGTCGTTGTCCCATACCTCGAAGAAGACCTCCATGTTCTGTCCAGGCATGATGCCAAGACTGTCCATATTGAAATGGTAGAAAAACGAAGTGCGGGTCTGTTTCAAGTCGAGCGGCACAGAGCGGACGATTTTTTTCTCGATGGGTTCCTTGACCAAACAGTTAAAATTCAGCTTGGTGAAGCCATAATCGTCCGTGACAAGACCAGAGAAATACACATCGGTGGAAAGCTGCTCATCAAAAGATTCCACGCGGATGTCAGGGTAGGCATCGGGCAGCACATCGACGGCGAAAGCCAACGGATCAATGCAATTGTTCCATTCATTTTGCACAACCGCTTCAAATTTGCTTGAAGAGGCCGCAACAAATTGATAATCAAAGATATCATCTTTGGCTGTCAAATCCATGCGGGCAGAATCGCTGAGAATGGACATTTTTTCGGTATCGCGGGTTATAAAGCTGAAAACAAGCTTTGTACCTTGAGGAACGATGAGTCGCGTCTTGCCTTCCATGGTTTCAATTTCGCGGCGAAGGTATTTCGGATAATGCAACTCGCAGCGATAGGAGAGTAGGGTAGGGTTCGGGTGAACGACAATTTGGATTGGACGACTGGTGTAATCGCCACCTATAACATTAAAAATCAAGTCGTTGTAAAGGTTTTTGAAGGTGTAGGTAAAATCATTAGCCGAGGCTTTGGTCATCAGTTGTTGGCCCAAATCGCTTTTCACGTAAAAAGCATCAGGAATGCGTTCACCCGTGACACGGATGCCGAACTTCACTTCTTTACCTTGCGTGGTTTCCATCATATCCTGCTCGATTTCAACCTGATAGGGGAGGGGCTTCTCAAATTGCTGCTCATAGTTGACAATACGTTGGGTGGGCTGCACGGCGAACGAAGGCAAGAACACCATCAGCAATATTAGTAGGAGCAGCAGACCGAAAAAAATGCCCAAATATTTGAGGTTGCCGCGCAAATCGACGGCATCGGAAAATCGGATAGGGGAGAGGCGAGCACTGCGTTGCTCGATAGTGGCAACTAAGAGCGCATTGTCGGCATCTGTTTCCATTTTGTTACTCAACTGTATGGTATTCAGCAGTTTGTCCTTAATTTCAGGAAAGAATTTTCCGATGAGTACCGAAGCCTGCTCCACCGACATTTTCTTTCGGAAACGTATCAGATTAATTAAAGGGATGAGAAAATAATACACCGCAACGAACCCTGAACCCGTCAAAAGAAAGAGGAACAGCACGAAACGGCCTTTGGGCGGAAACCAGGAAACATACTCCAATCCGTTGATAATCAGATAGAAAACAATCCATAGCACTGCACCAACCAAAACCCCTTGGATGAGGCGGTTGAGGTAGAACTTTCGCGTAAAGTCCTCGATTTTTCTTATCAATGTGTTCGGCGCAGACATATCCAAATTGGAATAACCTGCAAAAATAAGGAATTTTGGCGAAAGGGAAGGTATCTTTGTCGAAAGCGGCTAAGAAATTGCCTTGGATTGCAGAAAACAAAGCCGTTCTTCTTCAGGGAATTTCTCAATGGCATAACGTAGCATGGTGCGTGGCATGGACTGATAACGTGTTGACAACCAGTCTTTCAGCTTTTTTTCATCGTGTTTACCTGCCTCACGAAGCAGCCAGCCTACAGCCTTCTGCAAAAGGTCGTGCAAAGGCTGGGGCTTGGCCAAAAAGAGTTCAGCAATGGCATAGGTGTCGTCCAATTGGCCATGGCGGATGAACTGCATGGTGCTCACCATCCCGATGCGTTGTTCCCATATCGTCTTGCCGTCGCGGGCAAGGTCGTAAAGCAAAGTTCTGTCTTTGTCCAAGAGCCAAGTGCCGAGCAATTCATAGCAGGAAAGGTCGACCAAATCCCAGTTATTAATGTATTGGGTGTGAGCGAGATAAAAATCGACGCATTGTTGCTGCAAAACCTTGTTTTTTTTGGCGTGCTTGAAGATTTGCACCAAGGTCAGCAGGGCAGCGAGGCGCATCTCGTGGTATTCGGAACGAATGCAGGTTTCCAAGTCATTAAAAGAGGTGTCTTGCCAACATTGTTTCACCACTTCCCTGGTTACGGGTACCTTGATGCCCAAGAACTTATCGCCTTCGCCGTATTGGCCTTTTCCCGTCTTGAAAAAGCGCGATAGACCTTCGACTTGGGTGGGGTCTTGATGGGCGAGGATACTATCATATAACTGGTTCATGCTTTTTTCTCTTTTTTATTTCCCAACACACACCACCTAACAAAAGGAATCCTCTTAATGATTTCGTTCAAGAGGAACGGAACAGTCATTACGGCCACGAAAAGGATGGCATACTGCATCCACGGGGCGATGTTGGTGTGGACTTTCATCATGTAGCCCAATGCGGCAATGACCAGATAATGAAGTATATAGACACCGAAACTATTGCGGGTCATATATCCTGCGAAAGTTCCAGTACGGTTAAAGCGTGCCTTGAACCAAGCCATCATTGCCAAGCACATCAGCCAACCATATAGGCAATTGAGCGGGCTGCCCAAATATTGCGGCGAAGTATTGTCCTGTCCGAAAGTGGTGACAATCAACACTATACCTGCAACGCCAGCACAGGCCAGCAAGGGAATCCAGGCTTTCTCCAACTTCTCCTGCACTTCATCGTGCGAAAACACAAAATAGCCCATCAGGAAAGGAATCAAGTAGAAAACGGGCTTGTACAAGTTCAAGAGGCCGTCCAACGATTCTGGGCGTGGATGCTTGACAAGGGTCTGCTCACCTAACCAAAATAGCACACCCAACAAGATAATGATGACGAGATTAGCCTTTCCGCACCAGTTCCAAAGTCGGTCTTTTTTGTCTATCGCACGCACCAAAAGCAGTACAAGACACAATAACCACAACACCTGTATGAACCACAGCGGGCCCGTGCCGCTTATGGCCATCATAGCATACTTTGCCAACAAAGGCATACCATCAAACACGCCTGTCCTTGCGGCTACAGCGGTATTGAAATAACCAATCATCCAGTGGAACACAAATAGTCCTATCGTGCTCGGTACCAGCAACTTGCGGGTGCGTGTCCTGAACCATTCTTTAGCTGATTGCTTTTGTAGCGCATAGCGGGCACTGATGCCTGCCAAGATGAAAAGCAGCGGCATAAACCAAGGATACAAAATGTACATCACAATATCCTGATATTGCTTACACTCCGGATAATCGCCGAAACCACCGATGCCACCGAAGACACCCTTGTTGTTGTAAAAATAGAAGACATGATAAAAGAGCACCAGGAGAACAGTCACCCAGCGCAAATTGTCCATCCAATGTTTTCTCATTTTGTAAGACCTCCCATTGCTTGATTGATAATGTCTTGAAATACTTCCGTCTTAAGCATGGCTATGCCTTTGTTATCGCCAAGCACCATCAGGCTGTCGCCTGCCTTGATGTCGTATTGCTCACGGGCTTCCTTGGGGATGACGATTTGTCCTCGTTCGCCCACTTTCACTACCCCAAAAAGGTACTTTCCATTGTCTGCTTCCATGATGATTTAGTTTGTTTGATTAGTATGATTTTTCATATTTTGCTGCAAAAGTATGAAAAATCTAAAAAACAAATCAAAAAAAGTACAATTATTTCTCTTGGGACTGCTGAACAGGCTCCGCCGCCCGACTCTGATTGACGATCCAAACACCCATGAAAACCAACGCCATAGCCACCAATTTTTTCCAAGTCAGATGGTCCAATCCGATGATGATGCTGATGAGGGTAGCGATGATGGGCTGCACATAGTTGTACATGCTGACCAAAGTTGGACGTAGTCGTTTCTGCCCAACGGGAATCAGGAAATAAGCGACGAAAGTGGCAAACACCACCACGTAGGCTACCTGCCACAACACCTTGCTTTCCATTTGGCCGAAAGGCAGGTGAAAGAAGCTTTTGGCATTCAAGGGTAGGGCTACAAGCATGGAAAACAAGAACATCCACTTCATGAAGGTGACCACGTTGTATTTCGAAATCAAGGGGCGGAAAATGCCCAGATAGAGAGCGAAAGTGAAACCATTGAGAACGGTGAGTACAATGCCCAAAGGCATTGTCTCAGAGGCACCACCACCCCATCCTACCGAATTGAAAATCAAGAATAAAACACCTGCCAAGCTGACCAAAACACCACCTGCTTTTTTGAATGTGATGGGTTCTTTCAAGACGATGGCCGCCACAAACATGGTCATAATGGGCGTGCAGGTGTTGGCGATGCTCAAGTCGATGGAGGTGGTCATGGTGATGGCCTTCAGGAAACTCATTTGCGTGAGGAAAAGTCCGAGCATGGAGGCCACAAAAATTTGCAGCAAGTCCTTCAGCGGCACTTTCTCCTTGGGCATGAAAAGCGACAGGAGCCAAAACAAGATGGCGGCTCCCGTCGCTCTTAGGCAAAATAAATCCATAGGGGTCAACATGTTAGCGTTGGAGATGTTCTTGCAGCAAACGATGTTGAACCCAAAGATGCAGTAGGCACCAAAGCATGCCAAGTGCCCGATGAGGGTGGACGACTTATTCAATCCAGTAGACGTAATTCTCCTTGCGCGGCTTGGCTTCAGGATAGTCGCCGTTCACGTAGCCGAGGATGCAATTGCCGATGCCGACGTACTTGTTGGCATCGATGCCAAGGTCGGTGAGGATGACTTTGCCTTCTTCCGTCTCAAAGACTTCATTGGCGCGGTGAATCCAGCAGGAGCCAAGACCTTTGGCATGGGCGGCGTTGAGCAGGTTGCCCATGACCAAAGAGCCGTCTTCCTTCCATGTGAAGGCAGCAGTGGTGTCGGCCAAAACGACCAACACTACGGGTGCACCATAGAACGGATCCATGTCGTTGTCCTTGCCGAAAACACCGGCGTTGAGTTTGCTCAACTTGTCGCGCACCTCACGGTTGGTGACCGCGACGATGATGGGGGCTTGCTTGTTCATGCCCGTGGGGGCGTAAGTGCCTGCCTTGCAGATTTCTTCAATGACCTCGCGCGGAGGAATTTGGTCGGTGTAGCTGCGGATGCTGCGACGCGTCAGCAGGTCTTGCATGGTGGTGTTCATGGTGGTTTCGTTTTTGTTTTCTTGCTTGGTGTTGTTTTCTTGCTTGCCGCAACTGCAAACGAGCAATGCAAGTGCGGCGAGAATGATGATGCTTTTCTTCATATTAATGTGATTTAGGGCGCAAAGGTACGCATAATTTTCGCAATTTTGCAGCCCCAATTCAGAATTGAATGCAAAAAATCAGAAGTTATATCCTGCCAATTGCCATCGTGCTGGGCTTGTTGATGCATGAGTATTGCGCCATGTTCAGCGTGGCCGTGCCTTATCTTATCTTTTCCATCTTGCTGCTCACGTTCACGGCCGTGGATGTCCGCAAGCTGAAATCCAGCCCGATGTTTGTTTGGATTTTATTGTTCCAAATCGTGGTGAGCATCAGTATGTATGCCTTGCTGAAGGTCTTGGGAGCCAGTCCCGACTTGGCCGAAGGTGTGATGATGGCGGCATTGTGCCCTGTGGCCTCGTCGGTGGCAGTGGTAAGCTGCATGTTGGGCGCCGACCGCCAGACCGTAACTTCATTTACCATTATAGGAAACCTCGTGATGTCCATCGTGGCACCGGCTTATTTCACGCTCATTGGTGTGCATCCCGAAATGACATTTTTTGCCTCGTTTCTCGAAATTCTGAGGCGGGTGGGTGTGGTCATCGGATTGCCGTTTTTTGTGGCTTTGGTCTTGCAGCTTTGGCTCCCCAAGGTGAACGGTTTTTTGAGCCATTACAAAGGCTTGTCGTTCTATCTTTGGTCGGTCGCGCTGCTGTTCACCATCGGGCAGACCATCGACTTCATCTTTTTGCACGGCAAGGGCCATTGGAATGTCATTTTCTGGCTTGGCGTGGCCTCGTTGCTGTTTTGCGCTGTGCAATTCGCCCTCGGTAAATGGATTGGCCACAAATATGGCGACATTATTGCGGGCGGACAGTTGCTCGGACAGAAAAACACCGCCATGGGCATTTGGATGGCTAATCATTACCTGCATCCGTTGGCTTCTGTGAGCTTGGCTTTCTATGCCATTTTCCAAAACCTGTTCAATAGTTGGCAGATTTGGCGTCATGACAAGAAAAAAAGCATTACTCCCCCAATGAAGGAGAAGTAATGCAAACGATAAAAAACAGAACTTTTATAGCGAGTTGTATGCCGGTGAGAAGGTGTCACCTTGGCTGACATCACCCGTGTAGAGACCTTTCTTCAGCCAGCGCGAACGTTGTGCCGAAGTGCCGTGGTTGAAGGTTTCGGGCATGGTGCGTCCGTAGGCTTGTTTTTGTAAGTAGTCGTCGCCGATTTTTGCAGCAGCGTTGAGGGCTTCCTCGATGTCACCGTCCTCAAGCGAGCCGAACATCTTGTTGTCGTTGTAGGCCCAAACGCCAGCAAAGAAGTCGGCCTGGAGTTCAAGACGCACGCTGGTCTGGTTGTAGCCCTGCGTGTCCCTGCCATATCGAGCCATTTGCTCGTGGGCTTGCCCAAGGATGCCTAGCTCATTCTGCACATGGTGACCTACCTCATGGGCGATGACATAGGCGTAAGCAAAGTCGCCATCGGCACCGATTTGTTTTTTCATGCTTTTGAAAAATTCAAGGTCAAGGTAAACCGTTTGGTCGGCGGAGCAGTAAAACGGTCCGCTTGCCGAGGTCGCGTTGCCGCAGCCCGAACTGACGGCGTCACTGAAAATGACCATTTTTGGAGCATGATAGGTGCGGCCCATCTTTTGGAATTCTTTGGTCCACACATCTTCGGTGCCAGCCAGGATGCGCTTGCAGAACGTCATAAGTTCCACGTCAACTTGGCTGTAGTCGGTGCCGTCTTCAACGTATTCTGTCGAGTTGCCTTGTTGCATCTGCTCCATGACAGCACTTGCATCGCCGCCCATTAAGCTGATAATTAAATAGATAATAATACCACCAAGGCCGATGCCTCCTGCGGCTGCGACCGTTTTCTTGCCTCTACGGTCTTCCACGTTGGTGCTTTCTCTGCGTCCTTCTAATTTCATAATGTTTTCGTTTTTAAGGATTAATTTGGCGACAAAAGTAAGGAAAAACCATACGAAATCATCATTTTTCTGAAAAAACTGTAATTTTGCCTCTTCATTGAATAACTAACAACGGATAACTATCAATTAATACTATTGAAAATGAAAGCATTCGTAAACGACACCGAAGTCCGCACCTATTATGGTGCGAAGGTGAAATCAGTGGTACTGGCCTACTGCCGCGCCAACAAGCTACCTTTGAATCTCGAAGGCATTGAAGTGAAAGACGCCTACGGCAACGTCATAGATCTTGATGGTTCGCTTCGCGCCAATTCTAGAATCTACGTAAAACTCTGAGCGTCATGAAGAAAGCATCAAAACTCATGCTGGTGGCCTGCGCCGCTTTGTTTTTCTTATCGGCCTGTGGTCCCAAAGAACAGAAACTCTACATAGTTTCGATTAACGACATGCACGCCAACATTGACAACTTCCCGAAAATGGCAGCTCTTTTGGACAGTCTGCGTACTGTACATCCCGACTTATTGTTATTTAGCGCGGGCGACAACCGCACGGGCAATCCCATCAACGACCGTGCTGCCGAACCAGCCAAACCCATGTATGAGCTGATGAATGCTGTCGGCTTTGACCTCAGCACTTTTGGCAACCATGAGTGGGATGGCGGTGTGTTGGCTTTGCGTGACGTGCTTACCTGGGCCAAGTTTCCCTTTGTGTGCGCCAATGTCATCTTCGACGACACGCTTCAAATGCCCAATGTGCATCCTTACGCTATCTTTGAGCGCAATGGTTTGAAAATCGGCGTGATAGGAGGCATCCAATTAGGCGAGAATGGCTTTCCTGATTTCCATCCAAGAAATGGTGCTGGTTCGCATTTCGTCCCGATTGAGGAGGCATTGCCCAAATACATTGGCGAGCTGCGTCAGGAATGCAACGCTCTTTTCCTGCTCTCCCATTGTGGCTATGAGGAAGACCGCGAGACTGCCGCAAAGTTCCCGCAATTGGACGCCATTTTCGGAGGACACTCACACACCCGCGTGGCCGAGAAACAACTCGTGGGCAACGTGATGGTCACTCAGGCTGAAAACAAGGTCAAATATTTGACTTTAAGTACCTTCACTTTCCTCAACGGTAAGATTGTTGACAAAGATATGCAACTGCTTTCCGTCAAGGAATTCCCGAAGCGCAACGAGAAAATTCAGGCTATGGTGAACGGCTTCAATAGCAATGATTATTTCTCTCAGGTTGTCGCCAACAACATGACGCCCGTTGAGAGCTACGAGTCGCTCGGCTGCCTGATGACCGACGCCATTCGATACACCACGGGTGTCGAAATGGGCTTTCAGAACCCGGGTGGCGTGCGCTACGACACGCTTTCCGTGCGTCCCGTCACACTGAAAGACATCCTCTCCCTCGACCCGTTCGACAACGAGATCATCCATTATACGCTTTCTGGCGAGGAAATCATCCGTCTGATGAAATGCTGCTTCATCACGGATAATGGCCCGATTTATTGCTCCGGATGCTCTTATTCTTATAAGGTGGACGACAACGGCGAAATGACCGATATCCATGTGACCTTGGAAAACGGTAAGCCCTTGGACATGAACGCCAAATACAGCATTGTGATGAACAGCTACATGTCTTCCGTGTTCGACTATGAACACGAGGACGATGGCGAAACCACCTTCCGCACTTCCAACGAGCTGATGATGGAATATTTGGCGCAACATCCTGAAATTGACTATGGTAGCACACATCGTGTGACGGAGAAATAAACCCGAAGGCATTTTGGCACGGTTTTGGTAGTTGCAAAGGGTAAACAACCTAACGGAAGTTAAACCCTTAAAAACAAATGCACTATGAAAGCCAAGAACATCCTGATGAGCGTCCTGTTAGCAATGGGATTCATCGCAGCAAAAGCAGCCACCGGCTATCCGCCAGAACTCGCCTTGGTGTCACAGCCCGTGATGGTGTACAACTACAACTCAATTACCGTCTACTACGACGTACAGAACATCGGCGACCATACCTATAGAGGCGACATTTGCATCTATCTCAGCCCCGACAATGGTTACTGCTACGCCGACAAATACATAAGGGTACGTCCTGGCCGCATCAAGAGGGTCGCCGTCGAGATTCCGATCTATCGCTCGAACCCCTCGTGGACTTACACGATTATGCCTTACTATGAGTTGGGCGACGAACTCTACAGCTTCACCACCTTCGAGTACTTTGAGCCGCTGAGCTTCTACTGGAACGGGTTGCGCAACGAGCATTGGGTGGTCATCAATGCACCTCGTCGTCTGTACCACTACACGCGCCCTGGCGGCTACCGCTACTACTATGACGGTTTCCGTCCGCCGATGCCCCCGCCCGCCGCAATGGGCTATGGTCCGGCCACGCCTCCGCCCCCGATGGATCCCATGCACCACACCTATAGCTATCACCACAACCACGGCGGCTACCTGACGTACCACGAGTGGAACGACAACCCGCCTGCGTCCAACAGCGGTAGTGGTAACAGCGGCAACAACGGCGGCGGAGCCACCGTCAGGCCCAACACCAACACCAACACTGGCAGCATGAGCCACACCAACAGCAATACGCCTGCCATCTCAGGCTCTGTCTCAAACGGCAGCAACGCTAACGGCTCAAGTAATGGCAGAACGAACAACAGTGGTAACATCAGCCGCCCCAGCAGCAACAATCGTCCGAGCAGTGGAGCTTCGACAAGCTCAGCAACCTCTAGCTCAAGCAGCGGCAGAACGGGCAACAGTGGTAACGTCAGCCGTCCGAGCAGCAACAGCCGAACCAACAATACTGGCAATGTGAGCCGTCCAAGCAACAGCAGTGGCTCGAATAGCGGCAGAACGGGTAACAGCAGCGGCAATGTAAGTCGCCCGAGCAGCAAAAGTAGCTCTTCGACAAGCTCGGTAACCAGAAGCTCATCGAGCAGCAGAAGTGGCAACAGCAGCAACAGAAGCTCTTCATCGAGCAACACCCGCAGCGGTAGCAACAACGCTGGACGTGGGAGCAGATAAAGCCAAAATCTGATAACGATATCAAAGAAAGCGACTCGAAAGGGTCGCTTTCATTTTTAACGATAGTAACCAAAATCATTCTTTTTCTAGATACTAACCATTATCGTATAAAATCTTCCAAATCTTGAATAAAGCTGAAAAAAATACTTGTGAAAAAGAAAAATTCCTATCTTTGTCCCAAACAAACTCAAAAATACAGCAATATGAAACACCGGATTTTTGCCTTGATGATGCTTTTACTGGCAATGATGGTTGCCGCGAAAGCTGGCCCTGTTGATGTGAACAGAGCCAAACAAGTCGGTGCCAAATTCGTGAACGCGAACACCGACCTGAGAGCCACCGCGCAAGACTTGCGCTTGGCTACCACCTACCGCACCACTGAAGGTATTGCGGCTTTTCATGTGTTTAACATGCCTGAAAACGGCTGGGTTATTGTGGCAGCCGATGATTGTGCTACGCCCATTCTTGCTTATTCCACGGAAGGACTGTTTGACGAAAACAATCTCCCTCCCGCAATGCAGGAGTATTTGGAGAGTTTTGTGGAAGAGATTGGATACGGCATTGGTAGCCGCCTGCCCGCCTTGGATACCGTAGTTCACCAATGGCAATTAGTGGAGGCTACCGGCCAACTCACTGATGACCGTTCTAACCTCGTAGTTGAACCCTTGCTAACCACTAAATGGGGGCAAGGCGGTGTGGTTAACTATATCAATCCCAATTACACAATTCATAAGTATAGTTACTACAACCTTTTCTGTCCTTGGGATCCTGACGGGGCTAACGGACACGCGGTAACGGGTTGTGTGGCAACAGCTATGGCGCAGATTATGAATTATTGGCGCTGGCCTATACATGGATCTGGCTCGCATGGCTACACCCCTTCCGGCTATCCCCACCAGTGGGCCAATTTTGAAAGCACCTATTACGATTGGGATAACATGCCCGATAAGTTGACTGATCATCAAACTCAAACTCCGAATGTCCAAGACTCGGCCGTGGCCCTGTTGATGTGGCATTGCGGTGTGTCTGTGAATATGAAGTATGGATCGAATGATAGTGGTACTGACACAGGAAATGCGGATGATGCTTTGGAAGACTATTTCAGGTATTCCACTGATGCAAACTTTAAAAAGAAAGTAGGAGGAATACCATATTATACTGATTCGAAATGGTTGGGCTTTATCAGAAGTGACCTCGAAAAAGGTCGTCCGATTTTATATAGGGGCAGAAATTTTTGGCAAACTAAAAACCATGCTTTTGTTGTAGATGGCATTGATGCCAATGATCTCATGCATATCAACTGGGGTTGGAATGGCCAAGATAATGCCTACTTTGCCCTCGGCTCGCTGTCACCGGATGCCGCTAATTGTAGTTTCAATTACTGGCATGCTGCTGTTTTCAATATTCATCCCAACATGAATATATATTACCAAATCACGACAGAAGTAGACCCAGTGGCAGCCAATTCACCATATATTGGTAATGTTGGTTATTCTAACTACAACAACATTCTCAGCCATACAAACATTTACGGCATTAATGAGACTTGTACACTTTTTGCCGAAATTCCCTGGGGATACCATTTTCTCAACTGGACGAATGAAGACGGTGAAGTGGTTTCCACCAACCGCGTTTATCAGTTTAAGGTAAAAAAGAGACGGAATGAAACATACGTTGCACACTTTGAGCCTAACAGATGTAACATTAGCGCATCAATGATTCCAAATGAAGTCGGCTATGTGGATTTTGGGAATGACCCCCCCTACTATGGCTCACATTTTTATTATTATGGAGACACCTGCACCCTAAAAGCCAGGATATATTTGGATAAGGTTAATCATTATCATTTTGTCAATTGGAAAAGGAATGGTGCGGTAGTTTCAACTGATCGTTTTTACCACCTCACGGTTACTGGAGACGCTCATTATGTCGCCACTTTCGCCAAGAACAACTACACCATTACCACCACGGCCAGCCCTTCAGCATACGGCGCAGTATATGGTGCGGGCAACTACGAAGACGGTTCTGTCTGTACCCTAAGGGCCGCGCCTTACTACTCAGACTACCGTTTCGTCAACTGGACCAAAAATGGCACCGTGGTTTCAACCAATCCCTATTATAGCTTCCAAGTTTTCGAGTCTGCCCAATATGTCGCCCATTTTGCCAAAAGAAGCTACGAAGTAATCCCAGAAGCTTTCCCAAACGCAGGTGGCATAGTGACGGGGGGAGGCAACTTTGAACAGGGCTCCACTTGCACCCTTCATGCCACACCTTCCACAGGTTACCATTTCCTTTATTGGTTAAAGTCGGGCCATGTGGTCTCGACCGACCCTATTTACAGCTTTACCGTTGGAGCATCCTGCATGTATTACGCTTGCTTCGCTAAAGACAGCTATGTCATTAATGCTTGGGCCAACTCTGAGGAACGCGGAATAGTGACTGGAACAGGTACTTATGACTACGGCGTTAATTGCACCTTGGTTGCCACGCCTAACGAGGGCTATTCTTTCGGCTTTTGGGCATTGAACGGTGTTGGAAACATAGCCTCGACGGACCCCACTTTTGTCTTCCCCGTGACAGGTCCCCGCTATTATGTTGCTCATTTTAACAAGAACGCCTATACAATTACCACCAATTCTTTCCCAATAGAGGGCGGCACTGTGACAGGTTCTGGCACATACTACTATGGCGAAAGCTGTACTCTGACAGCCACACCCGACGAAGGCTACCAATTTGTCAACTGGACATTGGCCGGTGTCGAAGTTTCGACCAATCCCATATACAGCTTCACCGTATCTGCTTCCAATTCTTCCGTAAATTACCAGGCAAATTTTGAGATTGCTGTTGCTTTCGACACGTACAGTCTTGAATTTGACGAGTTCGGCACGGGGGCAGAGGCTGTCACCGTGACTATAACCATGGGCAGCCACTTTCAAAGCGAGCCAATACTCAACGGCGTTCCCGACTGGGTTACTGCCAGCATTTCCCCTGACCATACTAGTATTGAGATAGCCGTATCCGAAAACCCAATGACGGAAAACCGCACATGTAGCCTCACCCTCAGCGTAGACGGCTTCACCTCATTGCCCTTACAGATTTTCCAAGGTGGCACTGCACCTGCGGTATTCTACTTAGAACCACCATACTTTACCTTGCAATACAACGACCACAACTGGCAGACTGTTTGGGTAAACTATATGGCACACGTGCAGAACCCCAGTGCCCCAGAAGCGACCCTCACGAAAGTCTCCATGGGAGACGGTACTGACTGGCTGACATTGGAGGACTGGGATCCACTCACAAAGAGTTTCCGTTTCCATCTATCAGACTATACCGACATCTTACCCCCGCAGCGCCAAGTGGGAGTCCGAGTGACTATGACTGGCACCGACGGCACTGCTTGCTGTGAGATGGTAACTATTTATCAAGACTCATCTGGAATCTCTCTAAACATTACTCCTGGTTGGGTGGATTTGGATTCCGTGCCGTTTTGCGTTCCTGATACACTGACCTACACGGTGAGTTATCGGGATATCGACCCTACAGAACACAGCCACGTTTGGTTGGAAATCTGCAGCGATTCATATTATAATGGCTCGGTCGACATCAGCCCCGAATATTATAACATCACCCAGTCAAGCTTGGGTGGTGTGGAATTCACCGTCATCTATACAACGGATGAAGCATCCAATGACTTCATTAAACTTCAAGCTCACATAGGTACCTATGGCGACCCTGATGGTCTAATCAGCACACCCGCCATACTTAATGCTACAGGCCTGTCACCATACAATGTCAGCGAGAAAATTACCTCATTGGAGATGCTCAATTCAATTCCTTCTTTCTATGGATATTTGTATGATGATTCTGGGGAAAATGTGGTGGATTCGCTGAGGGCCATCGGCATGTCTATTGTGTGCGAAAGCCTACATGTTCAGGCTAAGTATTTATATTATGAGTATGATGGTACCATCTATGGTGAGGAATTCAATTCGCTTGACGGCTACGGATTTTTCGACTTGAACGACGGCAGTTATATAATATATCTAATGCAAGGCTATTTGGCTTGGGACAGCGAGCAGAACCTATATGTAAACTACGACGTTTCCTTAGACACGCCCGAAGACCTCGCCAACATTCCCACCCAATGTAAATGGACCATCGATTTCGATGACGATGGCAACGCTATTATCAGCCCTTATCTGGACCAGAACTATTCGTTCCGCTGTAAGTCACATATTTCTACTAATTCCCCAGATCCAGAAGCGACCACATTGGTCTATTTGTTCGAGTGCGTTACTGAGGGCGGGACACCAGTGCAGCTCTACCACCACATTGATGGGGAACTGTCCGAACCTCTCCTCACCTCTGGAGTCGAGTATTTTATGGATGGCGATTCACTGGCCTTCACCCTTGCACCTTTGGAGAATTTGGGAGTGGTCTACAGACTTAACGACGGCGATACGCTGACTGCCACTGAGCCTGTTACCTTTACCGTGACTGAGACGACCCGAGTGAGCGCGTCGTCGTACACGTTCTGCGATACCATCTTCTGGCCTGGCCAAATCGAACACACCTACTTCAAGATTGTTCCTATCGCCGAGGCCCGCGCCAACGCCGTGGAAAGCCCGAATGTCCTGGGTGAAGCCTATGCCGTTAAAGGCACCGTGACAGAAGTTATAGACCTCTCTGACCCCGATATACGGAACTTTAGAATCTTCATACAAGATGAGACGGGAGGTATCCGCGTGGATTATACAACGTTTTATGATGATCCAGACTTGGTAGTCATTGAGGAAGGCGATGAAGTCATCTTCTCTGGGCTGCCCATGTACTATGCTGACAATCCTAATGATGTTTTCCTTAACGAGGCGGAATTTGGAGTCAAACTAGACAGTGCCATTGAGGTTGAACCACTTGTCAAGACCATCGCCGAACTGCAAAGTTCTGGTGCCGGCGGCTACTCAGACATGCTAGTGAAAGTGAAGAACGCCATGGTGGTCGTTGATCCCACATTCGGTGACCAGTACGGCCTTACCGACGGTGTGCGCATTATGTTGTTCCCCATGCACCGTGACACTATCGTGCTAAACAATGGCGACATCATCGACCTGATTGCCATTTACACCGGTTCAGATGCCTTTGTCTACGTGAAGGAGGTCACCGTGAAGGAAGGGCTTGCCGCTTCGCTGCAGGCCTTCGACGATAAGACTCTCAACTCACCCAACCCGGCCTGGGACAGCCACCTGTACTATTGTGATGCTGAAGGCAACGCGATAAGCCTTGGCACGATCTACTCGGATGATGTGGTACGTTTTGCCATCGAAGACGAGTATAAGGTTGGTCTCAACGAAGACTGGTTCCCTGTGGCAGCCGTGTGCGATGCCGAAACTGGTGAAGTACTTTACGACTCTTACAACAACTTCCTGTTGGCAACCTCTGAACTTGGTGGAGACCCCAATCGTCTTTTCACCTTCACCATGCCCGATGTTGATGTTATCGTTAAGGTGTGGCTGAGGGAGGCTGTTGCTGAATACACTATTGCAGTTTCGGCCAATCCTGAGGCGGCTGGCACCCTCATTGGTGGGGGTATCTACGCCGAAGGTAGCATCTGCACCCTGACCGCCACGCCAAACGAGGGTTACACCTTCGTGAATTGGACACAGAACGGCGAGGAAGTCACCAATGGCAACCTCTTCAGTTTCATTGTGACGGAAAACGCCGCGTTCATAGCACACTTCGAAACGGGTCCCGACAGCTATGCTATCACTGCCACGGCCAGTCCCGAGCAGGGTGGCGATGTTTCAGGATCAGGCATTTATGCGGAAGACTTCACTTGCACACTGACTGCCACGGCCAACGAGGGTTGGCAGTTCATAAATTGGACGAGGGATGGCGAGGAAGTGTCCACCGAAGTCTCTTACAGTTTCACCGTGACCGAGGATGCCACATTTGTGGCCCATTTCGGCGAGTTCACTTCCACCATTGTCACTTTGGCCAACCCGAACAATGGTGGTACTGTCAGCGAAGGCGGCACCTATAATTTCGGTGAAACGGCCACGCTAACCGCCACCGCTGACGAGGGTTACACCTTCATCAACTGGACGAAGTATGGCACGGAGGTCTCGACCGATGCTACCTACAGCTTCACCGTGACCGAGAGTGCCACGTTTGTGGCCAACTTTGAGCAGGACACTTACGAAATCACCGCCACAACAGATCCGATTGATGGCGGCACGGTGACTGGCGCGGGCATTTACAGCCATGGCACAGCCATCACTTTGACTGCCGTAGCTTCTGCGGACTACACCTTCACTGGCTGGACAAAGGATGGAGAGACGGTCTCGACGGACTCCTTATACACGTTTATCGTGACCGAAGACGCCGCGTTTGTGGCCCACTTTGTTTTGAATAGTTATACTGTTACTGCCTTCGCCAACCCGAGCTATGCTGGCATGGTGACTGGCGGCGGCACATTCTCCCCTGGTGACACTTGCATATTGACGGCCTCCTCCGACATAGGTTTCGGTTTCATAGGTTGGCTTGGCGTCACAGGCGAGATCGTCTCGACGGAAGAGACCTATAGCTTCGCCGTGACCGAAGAAGGCATATTCGTAGCAAACTTCGAGGAAGTCTTTGTCAACCACTACACCATTTCCGCCACCGTTAACCCTGTGGAGGGAGGAATTATCTACGACGCGGACATCTATGCTGAAGGCGAAGTTTGCACCTTGATTGCAGAAGCTTATCCGGGCTACACATTCGAGAGCTGGACACGTGATGGAGAAGTGGTCTCAACGGAAACTACTTACAGCTTCATCGTGACAGAGGATGCTGACTTCGTGGCGAACTTCTCTGGGGAGAGCGTCTATTTCACTGTCAGCGCGTTAGCCTCGCCTGTAGAAGGCGGTACCGTGAGCGGTGGTGGATCCTATGCATACGGAATGACTTGTAATTTGACAGTCTCAGCCAACGAGGGCTATGCCTTTGTCAACTGGACGGAAGACGGCACGGTAATCTCCGTGGAGGATACCTTAAGCTTCCTCGTGTTGGAAAATCTTGAACTGGTGGCTAACTTTGAGGGAATTTCAGGCGCCAGTTTCGCTGTTAACGCTACGGCCAACCCGACCGACGGCGGCACCGTCACGGGTGCGGGTACTTATGACCTTGGTGCAATGGCCACCCTGACAGCCACGGCTAACGAAGGCTTTACCTTTGTCAATTGGACAAAGAATGGCACGGAGGTTTCCACCGAGCCGACCTACACCTTCACCGTCATGGAAGCCGCGAGCTATGTTGCCAACTTCAGCCTCAATAGTTACGAAATCACTGCCGTTGCCAACCCGACCGATGGTGGCACGATAAGCGGCGGCGGTACCTACAATCATGGCCAAAATTGCACTTTAACCGCGACAGCCAACGAAGGCTACACCTTCACGAACTGGTCGAAGGACGGCACAGAGGTTTCGACCAGCGCGATCTTTACCTTCACCGTCACGGAGAGTGCTGACTATGTGGCGAACTTTGAAATGCTCGTCTTTGAAACCTATGTCATCACCGCTACGGCTAATCCCATAGGTGGCGGAACCATAACAGGCACAGGTACTTACAATCTGGGTGCTACCTGCACTTTAACTGCCACTGCCAACGAGGGCTACACCTTCCTCTATTGGAGTAACAACGGCGTGCTACTCTCCACAGAAACCACTTATGCCTTCACCGTGACCGGCGACCTCAACTGCACAGCCCGCTTCCATTTGGGCAATGATACCGTCCAAATCGCCCCTGCCACTTCTGGCTGGACATGGTGGAGTACCTATATTGAGCAGTCTGGCATCGACGGACTCGCCCAGCTTGAAGAGATACTCGACAACAACGGTATTCAAATCAAAACACAGGTAGGCTACGCCAATTATTATGAAGGCATCGGTTGGATGGGAACGCTTACAAGCATCAATAACGAATCGTCCTACAAAATCAAGACCATCAGTCCCTGCGTGATTGAAATGGCAGGCGAGGAGACGACCTCAGCGTCACATCCCATCACCATCGATTTCGGCTGGAACTGGATTGGCTACCCCGTCAGCACAGGCATGAGTGTCGCCACAGCCTTCTCAGACATCACGCCTACTAACGGAGATCAAGTAAAAGGACAAGATGGATACGCCAACTACTATGAAGGCATGGGTTGGATGGGTACCTTGTCGACCATCACCCCAGGCATGGGACTGCTGTACAAGTCGAACAGCAGCGTCAGCTTCACGCTCACTTATCCCACTGGCTCGAAGGGAGAGATTCTCGCAGAGAACATCACCGCAGAGAACAACCACTGGGTGCCGGATATGCACGCCTATTCGGACAATATGACTGTTACCGCTGTTGTGGAACTCGACGACGAGGAACTTAAAAGTGAAAACTACGAGCTAGCCGCCTTCGCCAACGGCGAGTGCCGTGGCAGTGTGAAACTGATGTACATCGAACCGCTGAACCGCCACATTGCCTTCCTAACCATTGCAGGCGAGGGAACCGAGACGCTCAGCTTCGGCCTTTACAACACGCAGACAGGAGAGGAGATCCACGATGCGGAAGAATGGATCAATTTCAACAACAACGCCACCTTGGGCGACCTGAGAACACCTTATGTCATCCATTTCCGAGGCCTAACGGGCTTGGATGAATGGGCCAACAATATCCACGTCTTCCCGAACCCCGTGGCGCGCGGCGAGATGGTCAGACTCGGTATAACAGGAGAAGAACTCGGCAAGGTGCAGATAGAAATCATCAATGCACTTGGTGTGGTGGAGACGCAAAGCGTTGCGTCACAACAGACGATTACGGCGCCGATGGTTGCAGGAGTTTACACGTTGAGAATCACCGTAGAAGGGAAGGGGACTTGCTATAGAAAGCTGGTGGTCAGATGATGTATAAATGTAGAGACGTAGCACTGCGCTACGTCTCTACCATTTCCTGGGTTTGACTATGCGCCCCCCGCGCCACCAATGACACTTATGGTTTTCTTTAGTAATCAATAGGTTACAAACTCATTGATTTTAAGGTGTCAAGGTCAGGAAATGAAAAAAAGCTCAAAAATACGAGACTTTACGTATTGACAAATTTGTTTTTTTGCAATAGTTTTGCTGCGTGAATCAAAATTATCAAGATGACAAAACATGCGTTGTATCATAAACCGTTGAAAAAGAGAGTTTTACTATAGAACAACTAATCATTTAACACATACAGCTATGAAAAGATCATTTACCCTTCTCGCTTTCCTGCTGGCAATAGTAGTTGCCGCGAAAGCCAATCCCGTTGATGTGCAGCAGGCACGCCAAGTTGCAGCCAACTACGTCAACGCGAATTTGGCCACCCGAGTGGCCTCTGGAAACGACCTTCAATTGGTCTCTACTTACCGCACAAGCAACGGCACCGCTGCCTTCTATGTGTTCAACATGTCTGAAGGCTTCGTCATTGTCGCTGCCGACGACTGCGCGACGCCTATCCTCGGCTATTCCGAGAAAGGGCGGTTTGACGAAACCAACCTCCCACCCGCGTTGGAAGATTATCTAATGGGTTTTGTGGAGCAGATTGAATACGGCATCGAGAGCCGTTTGCCCGCCCTTGACACAGTGGCCCACCAATGGGAATTAGTGCAGACCACAGGCCTACTCAGGGACGACCGAGCTACTGCCACAGCAGTTTTACCTCTGCTTTCCACCACATGGGACCAAGGCTGTTACTACAATTCCTTCTGTCCTGTAGATGCCAACAGCACCCACTGCGGTCGCGTGTTAACGGGTTGCGTCGCCACAGCCATGGGTCAAATCATGCGCTATTGGCGTTATCCCCAAACAGGCACGGGTTCTCATTCTTACACCCCTTCTACTCACCCAGAATATGGTGTTCAATATGTTAACTATGCCACCGCCACCTATGACTGGAATAATATGCCCAATGGATTGAGCTCATCGTCATCGACTGCGCAAAATAATGCTGTTGGCAGGTTGTTGTATCATTGTGGTGTGTCGGTCGACATGAATTATAAACCTACTTCTTCAGGTGCGACCACCTCTGACGCGGTTTATGCCTTGAAGACTTATTTCAAGTATTCCCCGGAATTGCATTATGACGAACGGTCAGGTTTTTCCGATAGCCAATGGATTTCCAAGCTAAAAAACGAAATTAATCAAGGTCGCCCTGTATTGTACAGAGGGAGGAAGCCAGATGATAGCGCAGGTCATGCTTTCGTTTGCGATGGGTACGACAGTAATGATCATTTGCACTTCAACTGGGGTTGGTCTGGATCTTACCAATCTGACTATTATGTTCTTGATGCCTTAACACCAGGATCTCACAACTATAGCGCATATAACGCTGCCATATTCGAAATCCATCCCTTATGCGAAACGAGTGACACCCGCAGTTTGCCTTACTTTGATGGTTTCGAGGGCGGCGAAACGGAATGGCATTGTATGAACAAGGTGGACTATGTAAATTCTTCGAATAGTTACGCATCCAAATGGTCTACCTATGCTGGCGGCGATTTAGTTAATCCTTATACGGACAAGGTATGTGCGGTGCGCCCCTTCAACTCAACTTCAGCTGGTGATTGCAGCGACTGGCTTTTCACGCCCCCCATCTTGCTTTCGCCCAATCATCCCGTTTTGACTTTAAGAACCTACGAACAGTATTCTTACGACTACACTTATGAAGCTGTGGCAGTTTACTACTCTAGTACTAACACTTATTACCAACTTTGGACACAAAACAGCCCATCGGCCTCATGGAAAAACGTTACCATCGACCTTTCAGCCTATGCGGGTCAAGAGATTCAAATCGCTTTTATCTATGAAGGTGCCAACGGACATAGTTGGTACATTGATGACGTAAGCATTGACGATGATTGGGAGCCTTGCAGCTCGTCGGCCTTGCCTTTCTCCGATTACTTCACTTATGATATCGATGATTGTTGGTACATCATCGATGGTGACGGATCTGGTGGAGCCAGGTGCTGGCAATGGTATAATGAAACACATAGTGCGTATCACCCATCCGGCCAACAGAACAAGCCTCAAGTGGGCTGGCTCATCAGCAAGCGACTCTTCCTGCAACCCAATCGTGACGCGACCACGCTAACCTTCTATGCAGCATCAACAGATATAAGCGGCTCTGGTCGTAAGAATAGTGTATGGATTGCCGTGGACAAGCCTGAAGGGACACTTTCCCCATCCGACTTTACCCAAATCTGGGTAGACCCAGATTACAGCTCCACATGGACGCAATACACGATATCCCTAAAGGCCTACCAAGGACATAATGTTAATATCGCATTCAAGTATGAAGGTACCTACGCCCACAACTGGTTCGTCGATGATGTATCTATCACCGAAAGTTGGAGTCCATGCGAAACCGTGACCCCTGCTTACGTCCAAACCTTCAACGCAAGCCTTGGCAGTTGTTGGTACGTCATCGACAGCGACATGAGCGGCGACTTGCGCTGCTGGCGTCACGACGAAACAAACCAATGTGTTTACCATTATTGGGGGCCATCAAGCAGTCCACAGGAAGGTTGGCTCTTCAGCAGGAAGGTATCACTGCCATCGGATCATGCCTATAAGTTGACTTTTAAATCAAAATGCGACTCTAGTGGCCAAGGACGTAAGAGCAGCGTGTGGATTGCCGTCGACAAGTCAGGGGCGCCCAATCCTTCGGACTATACGCAAATTTGGGTTGACCCGTCTTATAGTAGCAGTTGGACGACTTACGAAATCGACCTGTCGGCCTATTCAGGCCACGCTGTCAACATCGCGTTCAAGTACGAAGGTACCAATGCCCACAAATGGTCCATTGATGACTTCATCATCAGCCAAATTCCGACCTACACCATCACCGCTTCGGCCTACCCAACGGCAGGCGGCACGGTGTCGGGTGGGGGCACTTACAACGAAGGCGCTTCCGTTACTTTGACGGCCACGGCTAGCACAGGCTACAATTTCGTCAATTGGACTAAGAACGGTTCTGTGGTTTCCACCAGCCCGACCTACAGCTTCACCGCAAGCGCGAGTGGATACTATGTAGCTAACTTCCAAGCGTATACATATTCGGTTTATGTCATCGTGAACAATACAAGCTATGGCTCGGCGACAGGCGAAGGTTCTTATGCCTACGGTTCCACTGTTACTTTGACCGCCACGCCTTATACAGGCTACCACTTTGTCGAGTGGGTTAAGAACGGAACACAGGTTTCTACTAATTCGACCTATAGCTTCACCATGACCTATGAAACAGCTGGCACTTATACTGCGAGGTTTGCCGCGGACAGCCATACTATCACCGCCACAGCCAACTCAACCGCAGGCGGCTCCGTAACGGGTGGAGGTGACTACGATTACGGCGCGACTTGCACTCTGACCGCCACTCCTAACACGGGTTACCACTTCCTAACCTGGACGGAGAGTGGTTCTGTGGTCAGCACCAATGCAACCTACAACTTCACGGTATCAGGCGACAGAAACCTTGTGGCTAATTTCTCACCGAATGGTGGAAGTGTAGGATGCGGTATCGTATTCGACCTCGTCGACAGCTATGGCGACAGCTGGAACGGCAATTATTTGGTGGTGAACTATGGCAGCATCACGGAGATGCTGACTGTTGAAAGTGGTTGGACGTCCACATATACGCTACACATTCCAAGTGGAAATCATGTTACCTTGAGTTGGATCAATGGCTCCTATACAGACGAATGCTCATTCACGGTGAGCTATGAAGGTGGTAACGAGATTTACCAAAGTAGCAGTAGCAGCCTCGGCGCCAGCTTCTCCTACGCCTTTGACGTGTTCTGTGGAGGCTCTGGTGACGGACAGATATCGAACTTCACTTCTGGTTGGAACTGGTACTCCACTTACATCGAGCAGTCGAGTATCAACGGACTGCAGATGCTTGAAAACGCTCTCGGCACTAATGGTGTGCAGATCAAGTCCCAACAGCAGTATGTGAATTATTATGAAGGCATGGGCTGGATGGGAATGCTTTCAAGCATCAACAATGAATCGACCTACAAAATCAAGACCAATGCCGCCTGCATGGTGAGCATGGAAGGTGCGGAGACGACCTCTTCCTCACATCCTATCACCATCGGTTCCGGCTGGAACTGGATTGGCTACCCCGTCAGCACAGGCATGAGTGTCGCCACAGCCTTCTCAGACATCACGCCTACTAACGGAGATCAAGTAAAAGGACAAGATGGATACGCCAACTACTATGAAGGCATGGGTTGGATGGGTACCTTGTCGACCATCACCCCAGGCATGGGACTGCTGTACAAGTCGAACAGCAGCGTCAGCTTCACGCTCACTTATCCCACTGGCTCGAAGGGAGAGATTCTCGCAGAGAACATCACCGCAGAGAACAACCACTGGGTGCCTGACATGCATGCTTATTCGGACAATATGACCGTTACAGCTGTAGTGGAACTCGACGACGAGGAACTTAACAGTGAAAACTACGAGCTGGCTGCCTTCGCCAACGGCGAGTGCCGTGGCAGCGTGAAACTGATGTATATCGAACCGCTGAACCGCCATATTGCCTTCCTAACCGTTGCAGGCGAGGGAACCGAGACGCTCAGCTTCGGCCTTTACAACACGCAAACAGGTGAGGAAATCCACGATGCGGAAGAATGGATCAATTTCAACAACAACGCCACCTTAGGCGACCTGAGAACACCTTATGTCATCCATTTCCGTGGCCTAACGGGCACGGAAGAATGGGCCAACAACATCCACGTCTTCCCGAACCCCGTGGCACGCGGCGAGATGGTCAGACTCGGGATGACAGGAGAAGAACTCGGCAAGGTGCAGATAGAAATCATCAATGCACTTGGTATGGTGGAGACGCAAAGCGTTGCGTCACAACAGACGATTACGGCGCCGATGGTTGCAGGAGTTTACACGTTGAGAATCACCGTAGAAGGGAAGGGGACTTGCTATAGAAAGCTGGTGGTCAGATGATGTATAAATGTAGAGACGTAGCACCGCGCTACGTCTCTACCATTTTTGTGAATACGGTTTGTAGAGACATGCTATAGCGCGCGTCTCTACAACTGTTTTTGTTAATAGTATTTCTGTTCAAACTCCTTTAGTCCCTCGTCTTCGGTTTTGATGACGACCTTCATGCCTTTATAAGCATAGAGTTCTTTTAGTAAGTCGAGGTCGCTGTTGCGCAGACGGATGCAGCCTTCGCTGGCGCGGCCTGGAACGGAGTCTTCGTTGTTGGTGCTGCCATGAATGCCGATGCCGGAGAAACCAGGCGTTTTCAGACGCATGAACCAGTTGCCGTAAGCCAAAATAGAGCCACGACCATCGCCAAAATCGTGAACCCAACCAGAAGCGTCCACAATCTCTGTGATAACAAAAGGATTGTCCCAAGTGGATTCAGGCGTTTTCATGTCGCCTTTGCGCTCTTTCTGACCCAAGTTCTTGCTTAGGCAGACAGGATATTCGGCCACACGAACCGTGTCGTTTTCAATTACTTCACACACGTACAGTTTCAATTCCTGTTTTGAAATGACGATGAGGCAATTTTCGCGTTGCTGCATAGGAGTATACAAAGCCGTGTCAGCCTTGGGTACGGTGTCTTCTGGAACCACCTCAACTACCTCAACCGAGGTTTTGTTTTGATGGTTGGAGCAAGCCATGAAAGGCAGGATGCAGGTGAGGAATAGAAAATGTAATTTCATGGAAACCAGAGAATTATTTTCCAAATAAATCACCAACATTGGGTGCCTCTTGAGCAGCCTCGGAAGCTTCGAAATAAGGTTTCTTCTCAAAGCCAAACATGTTGGCAATGATATTGTTTGGGAAGCGGCGCAGGTGCGTGTTGTAATCGCGGGCTTTTTCGTTGAATTCCCTTCTTGCGTTGGCGATGCCGTTTTCACAGCTCTCCAATTGCGACTGCAGGTCGAGGTAATTTTGGTTGGCCTTCAGGTCGGGATATTTCTCTACCGTGACCAACAAGCGTGATAAAGCACTCGACATGGCGTCTTGTGCGGCCTGGAATGCCTTCAAGTTTTCTTCGGTCAAGTTGCTGGCATCAAGCGTGGTGGCAGTGGCCTTGGCACGAGCCTCCACGACGGCAGTTAAGGTTTCTGCCTCATACTCGGCATAATTCTTTACCGTAGCGACAAGGTTCGGGATGAGATCGGCGCGTTTTTGGTAAGCAGTCTGCACATTACCGACAGCCGTTTCAACGGTTTCTTGCTTGGAAACCAATCCGTTGTAGATGCTTACACCCCAAATGATGAAGAGCGCAACGAAAGCTAAAATAAGGACTAATACTTTTTTCATGATACAATGATTTTTAGTGAAACATTCCGTATTGAAAATATCGGCCGCAAAGGTATTTGTTTTTTTTGTAATTTTGCCGTTTTATAGTGAACTAATTTTATTGAAATAGGAAATGGTTGAAAATCAAGAAGATAAAAAAGAAATAACGGTAAATGGACAGGTGTTTAACCGAGGAGCCAACCTGACGAAGGATTACACAACGGGTCAAAAAGTGCTATGTTGCAGCCGTTGCAAGCTCAACGATTTTGACTGGCTGAAAGATTATGAAAACCAAGAGGCAAAAGGCGAAATTCGTTTAGCCGAGGTGCGTTTCAAGAACGACCGCAAGGATTATTTCATTTATCCTGAGGACCTTGAATTGGAAGTAGGCGAAATGGTGGCAGTTGAAGCTGCTATTGGACATGATATCGGCATTGTCACGATGTTGGGCGAGATTGTGGAACGACAAATGAAGCGCAAGCGTTACCGTACCCCGCGAGAGGAGATGAAAAAGATTTACCGTCGTGCCCGTGTCAACGATGTGGAAAAATGGCTGTCAGCCATCAAGTTGGAGCAAAGCACTTTAGCCCGTACCCGCACTATCGCCGAAAACTTGGGCTTAGAGATGAAACTCAACGATGTGGAATATCAAGGCGACAAGACCAAAGCTATTTTCTATTACACTGCCGATGGTCGTGTGGATTTCCGCGAGCTGATCAAGAAATTGGCCGAAGAGTTTCACGTGCGCGTGGAGATGCGCCAAATCGGTGTGCGTCAAGAATCGGCCAAGCTGGGCGGCTTAGGCTCCTGTGGCAGAGAACTTTGCTGTGCCTCGTGGATTGCCAACTTCCAATCAGTGACGACTGGAGTCGCCCGTGTGCAACAGCTCTCGCCCAACCCACAAAAATTGGCTGGTCAGTGCGGCAAGCTGAAATGCTGCCTCAATTACGAATACGATGCCTATGTGGACGCGTTGAAGGAATTTCCCGACACCAACATTGTGCTAAAATTCAAGAGTGGCGATGCGGTACACCAGAAAAACGACGTTTTCAAAGGTATCATGTGGTATTCCTACGCTGCCGACAAGGGTAATATCATGGCCATTCCCGTTGACAAAGTGAAAGAAATCATCTCGGCTAACAAGAAGGGACAGAAGCCCGAAAAGCTTGAGGATTATGCCGTTACGATGGAAGCCCATACCAATACCAACGAAGGCTACGGTGAAGCCGACCTGAAGAAAATGAGTGATTGACATGAGAACAAGACAAAACTCAACAACAAGCACAAAACCAACGCTTTGGGAGGTCATCGCGTATTCAGCCCCGCAATCTCACAAGCAAAAAACAGGCCTATCCGCTTGTGAGATGGCGGGTCAAGCCCGTCATGACGGTCTTTCGCGAAAAGGTTGTGTTGTCTTGGCTCTGTTGACCCTCGTGCTGTTTTTGGCCTCTTGCGACAACGATTCTTTCAATAGGCGCACTGTTATCCCAGAGGCCGAATGGAGGCAAGAAGACCGTGTCGTGTTTGACGTGGATATCAACGACACTATTAATGGCTATCTTTTTGGCTTGGAACTTAGACACTTGGAGAACTATCGCTATAGCAACCTCTTCGTCTTTCTTCACACACGGATGCCCAACGGCAACTTGACACATGATACCATAGAATGCACTCTTGCCACGCCCGAAGGCCGCTGGATAGGCAAGGGCAGTGGCAGTATGAGGGATTTGCGTCTTCCGTTGAACCCCAACTTGCGTTTCCCACTGACGGGTACCTATCATTTCGAGATTGAGCAAGCCATGCGCGAACCCGTCCTAAAAGGTATCTCAGATATTGGATTATTCATTGAAAAACAATAAGTTATGATTGATAGCAAAAAGAAAAAGAAGATAATGCAACAAAAATCGAACGCCATTCGCAACCTTTGGATTGTTTTTGGCGGTCTGTTGGTTTTTATTGTCCTGTTCTTCTTTTGCGTCGCCAAAGGCATTTTCGGCACCATGCCGACGTTTGATGAGTTGGAAAACCCACAAACCAACCTAGCCACCGAAATCATTTCTTGCGATGGCAAGGTATTGGGCACCTATTATGTGGAAAACCGCTCCAATGTACGTTACAGCGAGCTGTCGCATTACATGCCTGAAGCCTTGATAAGCATTGAAGATGAGCGTTTTACAGAGCATTCGGGCATCGACCCGCGAGCCTTGTTTCGCGTGGCTTATGGTGTGATTACGGGACGTGACAAAGGCGGCGGTAGTACCATCACGCAACAGTTGGCAAAAAACCTGTTTCCACGTGGTGAAAATCTCAGCACTCCGAAACTCGTCTTGCGTAAATTCCAAGAATGGATTACGGCTACCAAGTTGGAACACAACTACTCCAAGGAGGAAATCGTAGCCATGTACCTGAACACTGTGGCTTTTGGGCATAACGCCTTTGGTATCCGCTCGGCGGCCAAGACCTTCTTCGACAAGACGCCGAAACAGATGAACATCGAGGAATGTGCCCTGATGGCTGGCGTGGTGAACGCGCCCACGCGTTATAGTCCAGTGCGTAACCCTGAACGTTCGTTAGGTCGACGTAATCTAGTGCTTCAAAAAATGGCGGAAAACGGCTTCATCACCCAAGCCGAATGCGATTCTATTTCGCAAATTCCACTTGATATGTCCCACTTTGGCATAATGGACCATAACAGCGGTCAAGCCACCTATTTCCGTGAGTTTCTGCGTGGCCAGCTGACCGAATGGGCCAAGAACACCACTCGGGCTGACGGCAAGCCTTATAACATCTACCGCGATGGTCTACGCATCTACACCACCATTGATTCAAGGATGCAGCATTATGCCGAGGAAGCTGTAAAAGAGTTCATGGGCAAGGAGTTGCAGCCGATGTTCTATAAGCATTGGAAAGGTCATAAAAACGCGCCGTTCTCCAACTTGACTGCTGACGAAATCGACCACATCCTTGAAACCTCGATGAAGCGCACCGACCGTTATCGTGCTTTGAAGAACCAAGGCATGGACATGGATTCCATCAAGGCAGAGTTCAACCGTCCCATCCCGATGACCATTTTCTCGTGGGATGGCCCCATCGACACAGTCTTATCGCCGATGGACTCGATTCGTTACTACAAGTGGTTCTTGCAAGCCAGTTTGGTTTCCATTGAGTCGCACACGGGCCATGTGAAGGCTTACGTTGGTGGTTTGGATTACCGTTTCTTCAAGTACGACCACGTCACGCAGGCACGTCGACAAGTGGGTTCCACTTTCAAGCCATTCCTTTATTCTTTGGCCATGCAGGAGGGCGAGTACACCCCTTGCACCAAAATCCCTAACATCCAGTATAACATCCAATTGCCTGACGGGAAATTCTGGTCACCGGGCAATTCGGGAGGCAATGTCGGCACGGAAATCACCTTGAAATATGCCTTGGCGCAGTCAAACAACTGGATTTCAGCCTATCTGATGAACCAATTTGGTCCCAATGCCGTCATCGGCATGGCAAGACGCATGGGCGTGGAGTCACCCATTGATGCTGTTCCTGCCATCTGTTTGGGTGTCTGCGACTTAAAGCTTATCGAAATGGTCGGTGCCATGAGCACCTTCGCTAATCAAGGCGTTTATATCAAACCGATGTTTATCACCCGCATTGAGGATAAAAACGGCAATGTCATACAACGTTTTAGTCCAGAAGAATCGGAAGCCATGAGCGAATTGACGGCATACAAAATGGTAGAGCTGATGAAGGGTGTGGTGCAAAGTGGTACGGGTATTCGCCTTAGGTCACTCTACAAATTCACTAACCCGATTGCGGGAAAAACTGGCACTACGCAAAAGCAGAGCGACGGTTACTTCATGGGTATCACGCCTGACCTGACCACTGGCGTTTGGGTGGGTGCAGAAGACCGTAGTGTTCACTTCCGCTCGACCAAATTGGGTCAAGGCTCGCATACCGCATTGCCGATTTGGGCTATGTACATGAAAAAGGTTTACAATGACAAAAGCTTGAATATCAGCCAAGGCGACTTCCCCAAGCCCAATATCCCTGGTGTTGACCTCAACTTTGACTGCAATCGTTACGACGATAACGAAAGTATTGAATATATTGATGAGTTTTAAATCCCCGTCCTATGACCTCAAATTTCGTTGATTATGTGAAGATTTTCTGCCGCTCAGGTAAGGGTGGTGCAGGCTCGTTGCATTTTCGTCGTGAGAAATACATCCCTAAAGGCGGTCCCGACGGCGGTGATGGTGGTCGCGGCGGCAACGTCATTTTGCGAGGCAACGCCCAGCTATGGACCTTGCTCCACTTACGCTATACCAAGCATATTTTTGCTGGCGATGGCGTTGCTGGCGGAAAAAACCAACTTACAGGTGCAGCAGGCAATGATGTCTATATCGATGTACCTTTGGGTACAGTAGCTTTCCATGCAGAAGACCACACACAGATGGCCGAAATTACAGAGGATAAGCAAGAAGTCGTGTTGCTCAAAGGCGGTCGCGGCGGCAAAGGCAACACCTTTTTCAAGACAGCCACCATGCAAGCACCCAAGTTTGCCCAGCCTGGTGAACCATGTCAGGAAGAATGGATTACTTTGGAACTGAAGCTTTTGGCAGATGTGGGGTTGGTCGGCTTCCCGAATGCGGGGAAATCGACATTATTGTCGGTTGTTTCGGCAGCCAAGCCCGAAATCGCAGATTATCCATTCACGACTTTGGTGCCCAACCTTGGCATCGTCAGTTACCACGAACACCGCAGTTTCGTCATGGCCGACATTCCTGGCATCATAGAAGGTGCAGCTGAAGGCAAAGGTTTGGGAATCCGGTTTTTACGTCATATAGAAAGGAACTCTACTTTACTGTTCATGGTGCCCGCCAACACTGAAGACGTGAAGAAGGAATACGACATTTTGCTCAACGAGTTGAAGCAATATAACCCAGAGCTGTTGGACAAAGACCGAATTCTTGCCATCACCAAATGCGACCTTGTAGATGACGATCGCATTAAGGAAATCAAGAAACACTTGCCCAAGAAGATACCGCATGTCTTTATCAGCTCTGTCGCCAACCAAGGCATCGATGAGTTGAAAGACTTGATTTGGCTGACGTTGAACAAGACAGACGAAGGGGAAGATTGGTAATGGACACGCTCTCTACCATCGACTCGAAGTTTTTCCTTTTCCTCAACGGCCTGCACGTTGACTGGTTGGACAAAGTGATGGTTTTCATTACCGACATGTGGATTTGGTTTCCACTTTACATCATCTTGGTTTATTGGGTGGTGCGGCAATACGGAAAGCGATATTGGTGGATTATCTTGGCTGTCGGATTGGTGGTGTTTTGCTCCGACCAGTTAGCCTCGCACGTCTGCAAACCATTGTTTCAACGGTTAAGACCTTGTTATAATGTTGATTTTCAAGATCTGATTTATTTGCCAAAAGGCTTGGCAGGAGGAAAATACGGTTTCGTTTCCTCTCATGCCGCCAACACTTTTTCTGTCGCTACCTTCCTGACAGCAGCATTGAAAAAATACCGTCCGTGGGCGGCTATTGTTTTGTTTTTATGGGCTTTACTATCGAGTTACAGCCGCATTTACATCGGATTCCATTATCCAGGCGACATCGTTTGCGGTGCCATTCTTGGGGCTTTGGTCGGGATGATACTTTGGAAGGTGTTTCAATTGACCGTTCAAAAGCGGCTGTTGAAATCAGAATAAAGTCGGTTTTTCCTGTTGCGGCGCATTGTCATGGAATACCACCTTGATGTTTGCTGACAGTTCAATGCCGCACAAGGTAGCTAATTTGGCGCGGTTTAGGGCTAATTCAAGATAGCCATGCGAGCCAAAAATCGCCACTAATTCCACATCACGTTCGTCCATGTAACTGTCTGAAATCTTGTCGACGGTGTACAGATTGCCTTTGACCATGATGGTGAAATCGCGGCCGCGGCGTTCTTGTTCGAACAATTCTTTGGTGATGTTGGTAATGAGGTTCTCGTACGAATCGATGTAAATCACCACGCCTTCGATGGCATTGTTGCGGGCTACAGCACAGAATACACGTCCCATGTTGAGTTTCTCGCGCGGAGCACCGATGTTTGACAGCGGTTCGCCACGGGCAATCATGGCAGCCACTTTTACAAAACGGTCGCGTGTGGCGAAGTTGAACGTATCAGAGTCTTGCGGCACATCGATGTAAACGGCCTCTTCACATTGCTCATTTTCAAGGATATGACCAAATATGCCGTTGTCGGTGGAAATGAAATATTGGCCTTCTGCTCTGACTACGACATGTGGTGTTTCAGGCGACTCAATCGTGTTAACGGCAATGATATGGATGGTGCCTTTCGGGAAACAGCGGAAGCAGTTTTTCAACGTGAAACCCACTTGTGGAATGTTGAAAGGCTCGATTTCGTGGGTAATGTCGACGATAGTTGCGTCAGGCATATAAGACAAAATAGTTCCTTTCACGGCTGCCACATAGTAGTCGGAATTGCCCCAATCGCTAGTCAACGTGATAACTGCCATCGCTTTTTTTGAAAACATTTTCTGAATGTGCAAAAGTAAGGCATTTGCTCCAATTGCACACCTATTTCTTTGAAATTTTGGAAAAAATCTTTCAACGCCCCTTTTCCTGCATGAATACACTATCGAAAAATAGACTATCTTTGCACAATCATTTCGACAGCCATGGCAGAGCAGATTATACAGATTGAAAACGTGGATCCCAAGGATCTTCATGGGCCTAACGACAAGTATTTGGAACTCGTGAAGAGTATGTTTCCCAAGTTGAAACTCATTGCACGAGGCAACTTTTTAAAAGTGATCGGCGACGAAGATGAGATGGATTATTTCACCAGCCGCTATGAGACCCTGATGATGCAATTGGAAAGGTTTGGAAAACTGACGGCACAGACTGTCGAAGACGTGATGATGGCTAGCAGCGAAACGGAGTTGCAACAGAAGATGTCGGAGAGCGATGTTTTGGTTTTCGGACGCAATGGTGTGCCTGTCAAGGCGATTACAACCAACCAGAAACGCATGGTAACGTCATCGGAGCAGAAAGACCTCGTTTTTGCAATAGGTCCCGCAGGAACGGGAAAGACCTACACCGCCGTGGCTTTGGCTGTCAGGGCCTTGAAAGCCAAGCAAGTACGGAGAATCATCTTGACCCGTCCCGCCGTCGAAGCCGACGAGCATCTTGGTTTTCTTCCTGGTGACCTGAAGGACAAGCTCGACCCCTATCTGCAACCACTTTACGATGCCTTGCGCGACATGATACCATCCTCGAAATTAGAAGGTTATCTCGAAGACCACACCATTGAGATTGCACCTTTGGCCTTTATGCGCGGCCGCACCCTCGACCATGCCTTTGTCATTCTTGATGAGGCCCAAAACGCCACACGCAGCCAACTGAAGATGTTCCTCACCCGCATGGGACGCTCGGCCAAGTTCATCGTCACCGGCGACATCACCCAAATCGACCTACCGCCCAAGACACCTTCGGGACTGCCGCAAGCCATGGAGGTTTTGAAGGACGTGCGAGGCATCGAGTTTATCTATTTGGACGACAAGGATGTGGTGAGGCACAAATTGGTGACGGATATTATTAATGCTTATAAACGGCATCACGAGGAAGAAAAAGAAAATGATGTTGAGGATACACAAAGCATCCCGGGGGATGAAACACTCGGAATCACAACAAACGGATCCTTCAACATCCCGTAGGGATGTAACGTTCGGTAAAATCAAAACATAAGGAGTCCCCTGCATCCCAAGGGATGCAACGCTCGGTAAAAACAACACAATAGAGAACAAACGCATCCCATCGGGATGTACCAATTGAAAAACAACAACAAAACTCAACAGATATGAAAGCTCTAACCAGAACAGATTACCAATTCCCTGGCCAAACCAAGGTCTATCACGGCAAGGTCCGCGATTGTTATTTCATCAACGACGAGTATATGGTGATGGTCGCCACCGACCGCATCTCGGCTTTCGATGTCATCCTGCCCAAGGGCATTCCCTATAAAGGACAGGTGCTCAACCAGATAGCCGCCATGTTCCTCGACGCCACCGCCGACATCGTCCCCAACTGGAAGCTCGCCACCCCCGACCCGATGGTCACCGTGGGCCGTCTCTGCAAACCCTTCCCGATAGAGATGATTATCAGAGGTTACTTGACTGGCAGCTCATGGCGAACCTACAAGAGCGGCCAACACACCATCTGCGGTGTGCAAATCCCTGATGGCATGAAGGAACACCAACGTTTCGCCGAGCCTATCATCACCCCAACCACCAAGGCCGAAGAAGGCCACGATGAGGACATCTCACGCGAGGAAATCATCGCCAAAGGCCTCATCAGTGAGAAGGATTACGCGCAGATTGAGGACATTACGCGCAAACTCTTCCAGCGTGGCACCGAAATCGCAGCCAAGCAGGGCTTGATTCTCGTGGACACAAAATACGAATTCGGCAAGATTGGCGACCAAATCGTGCTGATGGACGAAATCCACACGCCCGACTCGTCGCGCTACTTCATCGCCGACCAATACGAGGAACGCTTCACCAAAGGTGAGCCGCAGGTGCAACTCTCGAAGGAATTTGTGCGCGAGTGGCTGATGGCCAACGGCTTCCAGGGTAAGGAAGGTCAACAGGTGCCCGAAATGACCCCCGAATATGTGAACAGCGTTTCCGAGCGTTACATCGAACTTTACGAGAAGGTTACAGGACACAAATTTGAGAAGGCTCCTGACTCGGAAGACCTCTTGAAACGAATTGAAAATAATGTGATGAATTACTTGAAGTTATGAAAAATATGCAAAAATAATGCATATTTTTCGGCACTTTTTTAGGGTAAAGATGCATATTTTTCACGAAACAAACATTGCCATAAACAGTGGCAATGTTGTTTTTTTGCCTTCAAAGAATGTATCAGACAGAAAAAAGACCCATAAAAAACATTGATTTTGGTGAATAAAATCACCAAAAATTATAATATTTGGTGAATTGAATCACCAAATTTAGTATTTTTGCACGGTAAAAAGGCAAATTATGATAGAACGAAAACTTCACAAAGTCATCAAAGACCGCTTTTTCAATGGAAAAGCCATCGTGCTTATAGGGGCACGACAAGTGGGAAAAACCACATTGCTGAAAGAACTGACGAATGGAACAAATGATGTTTTATGGCTCAATGGCGATGAACTCGCCACAAGGACTTTATTGCAGGAAGTGTCGGTGGAGAAATTTCGTAGTTTGATAGGGTCAAAAACAATCTTGATTGTAGATAAAGCCCAACGAATAGAGAATATCGGTTTGAAAATGAAGTTGATAACCGATAATCTACCGAATGTTCAACTCATCCTTACTGGAAGTTCATCTTTCGAACTTGCCAATCGTGTCAATGAGTCTTTGACGGGACGAAAATGGGAATACACCTTGTTTCCGCTCTCTTTCGCCGAAATGGCTGAGCACACAAATGCTTTCGAGGAAATCAAGCACTTGCCGCTTCGCTTGGTCTATGGCTACTACCCTGATGTCGTCACGCACCCTGGTGATGAAAATGAAATCCTTAAACAAATCACGGACAGTTACTTATACAAAGACATCCTCGAATGGGAGCGCGTCAAAAAGTCTGACAAATTGGTCAAATTATTACAATCGTTGGCTTTTCAAGTGGGAAGCGAAGTGTCGCTGAACGAGTTGGGGCAACAAGTTGACTTGGACAAAAACACCGTGGAGAAATACATCGTCTTGTTGGAACAAGCACAAGTCATTTTCAGGCTTGGTTCGTTGAGTCGCAATCTCCGCAATGAGTTAAAGACCGCCCGTAAAATCTATTTCTACGACAACGGTGTCCGCAATGCTCTCATCAACAATTTCAATGACCTTGCGCTTCGCAACGACACGGGGACATTGTGGGAAAACTGGATGATAAGCGAGTTGGTCAAGAAACGGACATACGACCGCCAGTTTGTCAACCGCTATTTTTGGAGAACCACACAGCAACAGGAAATCGACTACATAGAGGAAGCCGATGGACGTTTCACCGCATACGAGTTCAAGTGGAACCCGAAGAAGAAGGCCAAAACAAGCCAAACTTTCCTGAAAGCCTATCCCAACACGGAAATCATGACCGTCAACCCGGATAATTTCTATACACTGCTCTTATAGTGTTTTGTCTGTATAGGTAGGGGAGAAATGCAAAAAAGATGCATATTTCACGAAAACATTGTAGGACTGCCGTACCACGGCAGCCGCATATCGCAATACGCATAATGCGGCTGCCACAAATCGCAAGATTCGACGATGCAAAGCAAGTCAATGTGACAGCCATACAAAAAGAATGTATTATTCCACCACAATCTTCCGCGTTTCGCTGCCCATGGTCATGAAATACATTCCTTGTGACAATTCCAACTTTTCTTTGCCCTTGACTTCCTTGGTCATGATGGTTTGGCCGAGGGCATTTGTGACGGTCAAATTGCCTGTGCCTTCGATGATTACATGTACTTTGGCAGGGTTGGGATAGACTTTGAAGGTGCTTCTATGTTGCTCGCAGATTCCGTCGTAAGGCATCGTGCAAAACACAGCCTCAGGACTCACTGGCGAGGCATATTGCGACCGCGTTTCCTTCTTGCGTTGTGTGAATAGATATGAAGTGTTAGGTGTCAAGCCGTCAAATAAAGTGGAATCTTGCCATTCGCCGCCGTTGATGTTGTATTCACAGCCTTCCACGGCTACAAGAGTGATGCTCATGTCAGTGTTGCTCTCCATTTGCGGGGCTTCGGGCATGGCTTGTTCTGCCTTTCTGACCGGTCCGACAATGAGGGAAACCACAATTCCTATGCAGTTTTCGGCAGACACTTGTACTCGGATAATCTCGTCAATGTCGTCCTCTGTCAATGTATAAGTCTGGAAAACAGCACCTTCAATATCGGTTGTGTCACGTTTCCATTGGTAACTCAATTCGCCCAAGTCGGGGATGGAAGGTGTTGAAGTCAATTCGTTTATAGCGGTCAGGGTTTGCCCGAAAACAGGCTCGCCGTCAATTTTGATTTCACCCGCCAAAGTGGGCGTAACTGTTTGGTTCAAAAGGTTTTCTATTGCGCCGTAGGCATTCAACCGTCTTCCCGATGCGACCAATCCGTCAAGGGAAGTCAGGTGGTCGGCACCGTCGAAAAGGGATTGTCTCACTGAAAGACAGAAACTTGCGGGGTCGTTTTTGCAGGCCTGCATCATTTCCTCGGGCAGGGCGGCATACATCAGAGCAATGGTTCCGGAGACTTGCGGAGTGGCCATAGAGGTTCCAGTGGAGTTGCCATAGTTGCTGTTTGGCGTTGTGGAATAGATGCTTGTGCCGGGTGCGCCCAGGTCGATGTTTTCGATGCCATAGCCCGCGCTGCCATATTTCACATCTTGCGAGG
>CAMZEK010000027.1 GCA_947305795.1 uncultured Bacteroidales bacterium
TGGAGTACACACACTTTCCAGGCGTGCTCCTTAAACCACTCGGACATCTCTCCTTTGGCTTCTCCTCTGCCTACCTCTCGAAATCGTTGCCAAAAGTACATATTTTTTCAATTGGAAAACCAAACATTTTGAATTTTTTATTCAAATTATTTCTCAAATGGCTGAAATATAGGCTCAAACGGTCATCTCTCCTCGTATGGAAAGTTGCAGCAATTCTGTGATTTTTGCTTTCGGGAGGCCTTCTCCGACGAGATACATCAGTTTTGCGACGGCAGCCTCGGTGGTCATGTCGTGTCCGCTGACCACCCCGATGCGGGCCATGTCGAGGCTGGTTTCATAGCGTCCCATCTCCACGCTTCCGCCCTTGCATTGGGTGATGTTGAGGATGATGAGGCCTTGGTCGATGGCTTGTTTTAGCGCGTCCAGGAACCACGGCGCGGTGGTGGCGTTGCCCGAGCCAAAGGTCTCCAGCACTAGGGCTTCCAAGCCCGGCGTTTGCAAGGCGTGGCAGACAAAATCTTCCGAAATGCCCGGGAACAGCTTGAGAATGCCCACGTTACGGTCGAGGTTGGTGTGGACTTTCAACTTTTTGAAGTTGGGCTTCAGGATGCGGTCGGTGTTGTATTTGATGTGTACGCCCACGTCGGCGAGGTTGGGATAGTTGGTCGAGGCGAAGGCGTTGAAGTTCTCGGCGTTGAACTTGGTGGCGCGGTTGCCACGTAACAGTTGGTCTTGGAAGAAGATGCATACTTCGGGCACGATGGCGGTGTCGTCCTCCTTGGCGGCGGCAATTTCGATAGCGGCGAGGAAGTTCTCGCGTCCGTCGGTGCGCACCACACCCATCGGCAGTTGTGACCCTGTCAGCACGACGGGCTTGTTGAGGTTTTCGAGCATGAAGCTGAGGGCCGAGGCGGTGTAGGCCATCGTGTCGGAGCCGTGTAGCACCACGAAGCCGTCGTAATGCTCGTATTCCTCGCCGATTTTGGTCGCGAGACGAATCCAGAAATCGGGCGACATATTCGAGGAGTCAATCAGCGGGTCGAAACTGTAGAAGTCGATTTGGTAGCCAAAGTTCCGCAATACGGGAAGGTGGGCGTAGATGTTGTCGAAATCGAACGGCACGAGGGCGCCTGTCTTGGGGTCTTGCATCATGCCAATGGTGCCACCGGTGTAGAGCACGAGGATGGTGGTTTCTTCTTTTTGTGTCATATTTTGTTAGTTATCAGTTATCAGTTATCAGTTGGCAGGGGCTTACGCCGTCTGCTTATTGGCTGTCGCCCTTACGGGGCTATTTGGAATAGTTTTGTTGCATTATTTGTGGTTGTTGTGGCGATTTCATCCAATGGAATATCCAGTATTTCAGCGATTTTCTGTGCCGTGGCTACCATAAAGGCGGGTTCGTTGCGCTTGCCGCGATAGGGAACGGGCGCAAGATAGGGCGCGTCGGTTTCCAAAACGATGCGGTCTAAGGGCAGATGGGGCAAAAAGTTCTTCACGCCGCAGTTCTTGTAGGTGGTCACGCCACCCAAACCGAGATGGAAACCGAGGCCGAGATAGGCTTTCGCTTCGTCTTCGGTACCCGTAAAGCAGTGCATGATACCGCGCAAACCACCGTCTTGATGTTTCTCCAAGAACTTCGTCATCTTGTCGAAAGCGTTGCGGCAGTGGATGGAAAGCGGCAGTCCGAGCTGTTTGGCCCACTGTAGTTGGGTCTCGAAAGCGTCGGTTTGCTGCTTCTCAAAAGTCGTGTCCCAATAGAAATCGAGGCCGACTTCGCCCACACCTATGTAAATATTGCGTTCCAGTTCCTTCTCCATCAGCGCCAAAACCGTTTTGTAGTCCTCATGGACTTCCTCGGGTTGCAGGCCCATCATCATGCGGGTGCAGTCGGGAAACTCCTTGTGCAACTTGAGCATCGGAGCGATGGTGGAGGTGTCCACGTTCGGCAGTAACATCATCCCGACACCCGCATCCAAAGCGCGTTTCATGGCTTTGGCGAGGTCGAGGTCAAATTGATGGTCGTAGACATGTGTATGGGTATCAACAAGATACATAAAGCTGTCAGTGTTGGATACAGTTTGCAAAAATAAGAAAACCATTCGTCATTCGGCGATATTTCTTACTTTTGCGCAAAACTTTTTCGCCTATGTTTTGGACGGTTTTTGTGTTTACCTTATTAATATTAATTCTGGCCTTTGCTGCCATCGGCATCAAGATGTTTATTAAGAAGGACGGGCGTTTTGAGCGGCGTTGCGAGAACGAAGGGACGGCCCATTGCGTTTGCGGTGGAAAGGGCGGAGAAGATTGTAAGCACTGTCCAAACTGATGAAATGACCGATTCAGTTTGGGTTTGGGTCGTTTCAAAATTGAATAATTGTTGTTTATATTTTGTAATTTTTTATTTTTGCGGTATGAAAAAAGCCATCACATCGGTATTCGTTTTCTTGTTTGTTTGCTCGGTTTTTGGGCAGGAGAGCAGGAGCTACCAGTTCTCTTTGGAGGATTGCCTTCGTTTTGCCGTGGCCAATAGTTATGAGCGCAAGTCGATGGAGTTGACGGGACAATCGTTGGAAACCACCTACGAGCAGTCGAAGCTGCAACGTCTACCCAATGTAAGTGCCTCACTTGGAGAGAATTTCTCAAACAACGCCAACGGTTGGTCGGTGTCGGGCAACGTAGGCGTGGGTTCCTCGGTGACGATTTACCAAGGCGGCAACATCAACAACACGATAGAGCAAAGCCGCCTCAACGTAGAGCGCAACGAGGTGCAGTTGGAGCGTTACGACGACCAGCTTGCCATCCAAATCCTGCAAAGTTTCCTGACCATCCTCGGCAACCAGGAATTGCTGAATTATCAGCTTGAGGTGCTGAATACCAGCCGCGAGCAGATGAAGCAGGGACAGGTCCGCTACAAGGTTGGTTCCATTTTGGAGAGCGATTTGCTGCTTCTTGAGGCGCAATACTACAGCGACTCGAATAATGTGGTCGATACACGAATCAACATCGACAACAATCTGCTCGACTTGAAAGTGCTGCTTTCGATGGACCCGACGGACGAGTTAGGAATCATTTCTCCCGACACGGAAAACCTTGACAATCTGAAGGAAACGCTCCCGACTGAGGAGGAAGCCATCAACCTCGCGATGGACTATATGCCTGAATTGCGCATGAGCGACTACGACATCCGCCTCGCCGAAAAAAGCGTGGACATGGCGCGGGGCAACTATTTCCCGTCCATCAGCGCGAACGCCAACGTGGGCATGGGTTTGTTGTCATTCGACCAAAGCGGCAACAGCCAGTGGTACGGCAAGCCGACCGAGTCGGTGGGCGTGTCGATGAGCATCCCCATCTACAGCCGAGGCCAAACCAAGGCCAACGTGAAGAAAAGCCGCATCGCCCTCGAACAGGCTGAATTGGACTATGAGCAGTCCGTCCTGACCGTGCGGCAAACGGTCGTCCAGGCCTATCGCAACGTGGTTTCGGCCTACAACGCCTACAAAGTCGCGCAGGTGCGTGAAAACGCCTACAGCAAAAGCTTCAATGCATATAATCTTCAATATCAATATGGTAGCATCACAACAGTGGATTTGCTGCAACAACAGAACAATTATCTTAACGCGCTGAACAACTACATCCAGAACAAGTATTCCTTGGTGATGAAGCGCAAAATCTTGGACGTTTACATGGGTGTACCAATAAAGTTGTGAGGTATGAGGTATGAAGTATGAGGTGTTGTGAATATGGCTGTAAGCAGTAAGCTATAAGCTGTAAGCCAAATCAGCGCAAGGTCAAGGCGGGCTTAGTGCTTATAGCTTAAAGCTTAAAGCCAAACAAATTTTGAAATAATGAAATCTTGAAATCTAATACAATGAAAAAGAAAACGAAAATATGGCTGATTATTCTTGGGATTGTGGTGGCAGCAATCGCGGTGATGATGATTGTAAAGGCAAGAAAATCAGCGAACAAGGAATTGGTCATCCGCACGCATGTGGTGACCGAATACACGGTGGAGAACACCGTCACTGCAACGGGCACCATCGAGCCGGTGGAGACCGTTGAGGTAGGCACGCAAGTTTCCGGAAAAGTGGAAAAGATATACGTCGATTTCAACGATGTGGTCAAGAAAGGCGAGTTGCTGGCTGAATTAGACAAACTAACACTCAACCAGAGCGTTAGTCGGGCCAAGGCGAGTTTGACCTCTGCCGAGAGCCAACTTAATTATGCAAAACTCACTTATGATCGTACTAAACAACTTTTTGAGTCTAATGCAGCCACACTCGCCTCTTTTCAGGAAGCCCAAAACACCTACACACAGGCGCAAATGAACAAGAAAAACGCCCAAGCCGCCTACGACCAGGCTTTGGTGGACTTGAGTTACGCCGAAATCTATTCGCCCATCGATGGCATCGTGCTCGACCGCGCCGTGGAGGTGGGCCAAACCGTGGCGGCCTCGTTCAGCACACCGACTCTGTTCACCCTCGCCAACGACTTGACCAAGATGCAGGTGGAAGCCGACGTGGACGAAGCCGACATCGGGCAGGTGAAAGTGGACCAGCGCGTTAGCTTCACTGTGGATGCCTACATGGATGAGAGCTTTGAAGGTACGGTGAGCCAAATCCGAATGAAGCCAACCACCACGAGCAATGTGGTGACCTATACCGTCATCATTGAGGCACCGAACCCTGACCAGAAGCTCTTCCCTGGCATGACCGCCAGCGTGACTATCGTCACGGAGGAGCAGACGGGTTTGGCCGTTCCTGCTGAGGCGTTCAACTTCACGCCCGATGAGCAGGTGCTGAAAGCCATGCGCAAGAACCATGAAAAGCCTGAGGGCCAGCGTCCTCAAGGCGAAATGCCCATGGGCGACCGTCCGCAGACGCAGGAAGGCAGCCACCCGAACATGGTTTGGGTGAAGAAAGGCGACGAAGTGATGCCACGTCCCGTGAAGGTAGGAATGAGCGACGGTGCTTATAAAATCATCGAACAAGGGGTGCAAGCGGGTGACTCCGTGGTGCTTTCGGCGCAATATGTGGCGAAGGAAAAGGAATTGAAGAAAGGCGAGAACCCCTTCATGCCCGGCCCTCCCGGAAAAAACAAAAACAACAACAAGGGCGGTAGTGCACCGAGCGGCCCGCCGAGATAATTACTATGGGTGCGCAAAATTCCATCATCAAGGTTGAGAACCTCAAGCGGACATTTGTCGTTGGCAGTGAGGAAGTTCACGCCCTCAAAGGCGTTTCTTTCGACATTTGCCAAGGCGAGTTCGTGAGCATCATGGGCTCGTCGGGAAGCGGCAAGTCGACCTTGCTGAACATCCTCGGTTGCCTCGACCAGCCCACTTCGGGCGAGTACCTCATCGACGGCATTTCCGTGCGCGAACGCACCAAAAACGAGCTGTCCGAAATCCGCAACCGTAAAATTGGCTTCGTGTTCCAGTCATACAACCTCTTGCCGCGAACATCGGCCTTGGAAAACGTGGAGCTGCCTTTGGTCTATAACCCCGATGTCTCGCACCGCGAACGCCACGAAAGGGCGCAACACGCCCTGGAACTCGTCGGCCTGAAAGACCGTATGGAACACATGCCCAACCAGCTTTCGGGTGGTCAGCAGCAGCGCGTAGCCATCGCCCGCGCCTTGGTCAACGACCCGGTGATTGTGTTGGCCGACGAAGCCACGGGCAACCTCGACACGCGCACGTCCTACGAAATCATGAGCCTCTTCCAAAGCCTGCACGAGCAAGGCAAGACCATCGCTTTTGTGACGCACGAGTCTGACATTGCGGTGTTTACGAGCAGAACGATATTCCTCCGTGACGGTCACATCCTCCGTGACGAACCCGTTGCGACCAAATCGGCGATTGAGGCCTTGAAAGCCTTGCCAGTGGAAAACGATTATTGAAATGGATATTCTGAACCTCATACGAATCTCGGCGAAAGCCCTGCTGCGCAACAAGACCCGCTCGGCCCTTTCTATGCTCGGCATCGTGATTGGCATTGCCGCCGTCATCGCGGTGGTCAATTTGGGCGAGGGACTGAAGCAGAGCACCGCCAATCAGCTTTCCGACATGGGCACCAACCTCATCATGGTGATGCGCGCCAACCAAAGGCGTGGCGGCGTCAGTATGGGGTCATCCAACGTGCAGTCACTCAAGGTGCACGACTGCGAGCTGATTGCCAAGAACGCCAAGAATGTCACGATGGTCAGCCCCGTGGTGAACAGTGGCGGACAGTTGGTGAACGGCTCCAAAAACTGGTCGGGAACAGTGTATGGCGGGTCGCCAGACTATTTGGAAATCAAGAAGTACGAAATTGCGACGGGCGTCAATTTTACTGACGACGACGTGAAAAAATACGCCAAGGTGGGCTTGATTGGCCACACCATCGTGGAGGAGCTTTTCGACGACGGCGAAGACCCCATCGGCAAGACCATCCGCGTGGGCAACATGCCCTTCAAGGTCATCGGAACCTTGAAGGAAAAAGGAGAGAACAGCATGGGCATGGACCAGGACGATCTCGTCGTGATGCCTTATTCCACGGTGCAGAAGCGCATGTTGGGCGTGGACTATATCCAGCAGATTGTGTGCTCTGCCGCCTCCGAAAACGTGGCCGAGGCCGCCGTGGAGGAGATTGAGACCCTTTTGCGCGCATCGCACAAGATTCCCGAGGGGGGTGAGGACGATTTCGAGGTGCGTACCCAACAGGAAATGCTGGAAATGATGTCGTCCATGACGGGCATGATTACCACCGTTTTGGTCGCTATTGCGCTGATTTCCTTGTTGGTAGGCTGTATCGGCATTATGAACATCATGTACGTCACCGTGACGGAGCGCACCAAGGAAATTGGCCTGCGCATGTCGATTGGTGCCAAAAACTCGGCGATTTTGCTGCAATTCCTTACCGAGAGCATCATTTTGAGCCTCATCGGTGGCGTGATTGGCCTTTTATTGGGTCTCTTACTGTCGTATGTGGTGGCCTTGGTGATGTCGTTGCCGTTCGTCATCAATCCGTTGTGGATGGTGATTTCCTTCGTGTCGTGCGCCGTGTTGGGCCTTATCGCTGGTTTCTTCCCTGCGTTGAAGGCCTCGCAAACCGATCCGATTAACGCTTTGCGATACGAATAGTTCCTCAAAACCGATTGAAAGATGGAAGGAAAGGCTAAAAAAATCGCAAAACCATACCTCTCATTGAGGCGCATGGCCATTTTGTCGCTCGTCTTCAGCGGTGGCTTTCATGTTTTGTACATGCTGGCATTTTTCTTTGGCGAATCGTTGTTTGTTGGCTTTGAGAAGTCGCCATCCGAGCAAAGGTATGTCTCGCAAAGGATGTCTCCATCTTTATCCTCTGATACGCTTCAAATCGATGAGAATCAGGAATTTGGACTAGTTCATCAAAAAGCTCCACGAGGCTTTGGCGACATGAAGGAAAATCCAAAGAAGTTCAGGTTTGACAAGATGTTAGTTCACATTTTCCTCAGTTTTGTGCTTGTTTTTGTGTTGTTTCTATACAACCGTAAAATGATGGGCATTGACTTCTTGAAAAAGTGGCATGAAATCTTTTTTGTTATTTTAGGTTCCACGCTGATAACCACGGTATTAAGCATATCTTTCTCCTATCTGGTTTTGGCCTTAGGTCCTCATAAGTTTGTCCCACCATTTCTGTTCAGTATCATTCGTGACTACCTTGTACGCGATTATTTTTTAATGGCTGTTGTCATCATGTCATGCTACTTGATGCGTGCACTTTATCGTCAAAGGATGATAGCTGTTGAGAATGAGGAACTTAAAACGGAGAATATCCGTACGCACTACGAAGCTTTGAAGAGCCAGCTCGACCCGCATTTCCTTTTCAATTCGATGAACACGTTGCAGTCACTCATCGAAATCGACGCGGAAAAGGCCACTGACTATGTGCAACAACTTTCATCGGTGCTGCGCTACACCTTGCAAAATAAGGAAGTGGTGGCCCTTGCCGACGAGATGAACTGCGTGGAGGCCTATTGCAGCATGATGCAAATTCGCTACGGCGACAATCTGGAGTTTGACTTCCAAATCGACAAGAAATACAACAAGGCCAAGGTGTTGCCATTATCGGTGCAAGGCTTGGTGGAAAACGCCATCAAGCATAACGTGATTTCTGCTAAACAACCACTTGTAATACAAATTGTTACCACCGAAAATGGCCAATTGGAAATCAGCAATGCCATCCAGCCAAAAATCAAAGAGGAGGAAGACAGCGGCATCGGGTTGGCCAACCTTGCTGATCGTTATCGGCTGCAATGGAACAAGGAAGTGGAAATTCGCGACGACGGAAAGTATTTCAGGGTCACCATTCCATTGATTGAAAAACAATAATCCATTATACATGAAAGCACTTATCATAGAAGACGAAGTATTGGCTGCCAAGGCTTTACAGAAGCTGCTTGGCGAAGTCAGCCCCGAGACAGAAGTGTTTGCCATACTCGAAACCATAGAGGAAAGTCTCGAATGGTTTGAAAACAACGAAATGCCCGACTTGATTTTTATGGACATCCATCTCGCTGACGGCTCTGCGTTCAATATCTTCGAGAAGGTCGAAATTACTTGTCCTATTATCTTCACCACAGCCTATGACGAATATGCGCTGAACGCCTTTGAGGTGAACAGTATTGACTACCTGCTGAAACCCATCAACAAGAAAGACTTGAAACGCGCTATGGGGAAATACAAGATGCTCACCACAAGCCGGAACCAACTCCAGAAATTCCTGACACAAATGGGAACGGAACGAAAAAAATACAAAAAGTACTTCCTGATGCCCGAACGTGATAAACTTATTCCATTGTCAATCAGTGATATATCATACTTTTACATCGATACCAAGTCGGTGAAGATGGTCACGTACGACCACAAGAACTATTACATGAATGTGACTTTGGACGACCTGATGGCCCAGATTGATCCTGAGTTTTTCTTCCGTGCCAACCGCCAGTTTATCGTGGCTCGCAACGCCATAAAAGACATCTCTATTTGGTTCGGCAATAAGATAGCCATCAACCTGAGTGTCGATGTTCCGGAAAGAATCATCGTTAGCAAGGCTAAAGTGAGCGAATTCAAGAACTGGTTTGTGGGCTGAAAATGCGTTTTTTGGAGCATTAAGTACTTTTGGTTTTTGTTGTAAATAATTGATAATTTGTTTGTTAAGATAGCGAATAAAAAAAATTTCCTAAAAATGTCGATGGAACAGAAAAAGTATGTAATTTTGCGGCCGAAAATGATGCTTCCGTAGCTCAGTTGGTAGAGCACCTGACTCTTAATCAGGGTGTCCAGGGTTCGATCCCCTGCGGGAGTACCAAGAATTTAAATCCCTAACTTGAAAATCAACGAGTTAGGGATTTTCTTTTTTCCTCAATCCCACTCCCGTGTCAACCCCGTGTCAACGGATTCGGTAGAAAGTTTTTGCAAAGTTTTCTACCAAAGCAGTGATGAAAAAGTCTCTTTCATTCCAATACCAATGCCTTAAAACCCGCCGTAGCGAAGGTTCCCAATTCGTCATGCTCGTTGACAAAAATGTAATAAGCTTCCACGCCATCCATGCTTTCTATGAGCGGCAGCGATTTCTCCATGCCCATCACCATGCAGATAGAGGCGAGGGCGTCGGCCCAGACGGAATTTTCGGCCAATACGGTCACACTGAGTACGTTATGCTCCACAGGATAGCCTGTCTTAGGGTCGATGCAGTGGGAATAGCGCTTGCCGTTGCGCTCTACATATTTTCTAGTGCTGCCCGAGGTAACCAAACCCTTGTCACGCAAGGCGATACGGGTCTGCACGATGCGTTCTGAGTCCCAATTCTCGGCGGGCTTTTCAATGCCTACAATCCATGGCTGGCCGTTGGGTTTGCCGCCTCGTGCCATGATTTCGCCGCCCGTGTCGACCAAGAAACTCTTAATGCCGCGACTCTCCAAAAACTTGGCTATCAAATCCGAAGTGTAGCCTTGTGCTATGGCGTTGAAATCCAGTTTCATGTCAGGGGCTCCCTTGACAACTTTTCCATCCTCGATACGGATGTTGCGGTAATCGACCAAGTGTTTGAGGCTGTCGATGAGTTGGGGTGTAATGCTGTCGCCGGTTTTGTAGCTAAAACCCCAAGCTGCCACGATGGGAGAGATGGTCGGGTCGAAATAGCCGTCAGACAAAACAGCGGCTTCTTGCGCAATGTTGAAGTTGTCGATGAAAATACTGTCGATCGTAACCTTCTCATTTCGATTGATTTTCGAGATGATGGAACTATCCACCCAAAGATTGACCGACATATCCACAGCATGGAAAATTGAGTCGATTTCACGTTGAAAACTGCGGTTTTGCTCATCAAAATAAGTGATGGCATAATAGGAACCTTGAGCCAGACCTTGTAGGACGATTTTTTGTGGCTGTTTTCCGCATGAAGCAAGAAACGTCAAACAAATCATCAACAAGAAAACCCTTCTCATAATAGTGACTTTTAACTTCTAATTTCCAACTACAAATCAAAAGTGATGCTCATCTTGAAAGCGAAGTTATCCCAAACCTTGTCGAAGGCATAAGGACCGTACCGATAAAAAGCACCCAAGCCCATTTTAACCCACATCACATTGAGCAGCCCTTTCACTATGAAACCGCTTTCGAAGAAGCCTTTGTTCATCGTTTTGAGATTCAGTTCGCTGAGACTTTCGCGATGACGCATGTCGCCCCAGCCGATATTGGTGGCGAGAGTGAGTTCGGGCTTGAACCACTTCGAGTTGGTCTTCCATAGCATCCCGCTAAAATTGTGGCTCAAGTAGAGGGCCACGAAACGGTCACAGAAAAACTCATCCTCACGCATGGTACTGAAACTACCCGGCGAATAAAGACCAAAAGGCTCGTAAGAGCCCAAGATGTTGAACGTCTCCATGATAGGGCAGCTTTGGGTGGCATAGCCTGCCTGCAACAGCACTTTAGAGACTCCCATGTAATGCGTGTAGAAATTTTGCGATGCCTCAAGCTTGATGCGATCAAATTCGTAAGTGCTGCCGAAAATGTTCGGGAATGAATGCATATATGACAGCCAAACAACAGGGTAAATTGTGCCAAGCGATTGAATGCCATCAGGTTTGCTCAAAAACTTTTCCTTGTAGGCAAAGCGCAACTTGACTTCGGCAGTGGCGAAACGGGTGGCAGGAAGGCTGTCGAACGGTGGCATGAGGTAGCGTTTCTCAGCACCGCTGAGATTGAGGAACAGCTTGAAATGCTGAGCTGTACGGGTGCTGAAGCTGGCTGAGAGGCGGTTGCTCCGCACATTCACATTTTCATAGAATCCATATTTGTAGTCGTTCTCCGTGAGCAAACCGTAATGCTCTTGCAAAAAGAACTCGCCCAAAGCTTCCGACATGTGGCTGTACTTTACGTCCAATTCCATTTGTTTTTGCCTGTCAATCAGCCATTTGATTCCGCCTCCGTAATCAAAATCTTTCATTTTGGTCCAATAGCCGAAGAAACCATGAATGCGAATGTGACGCGACAAGCGGTCGTTGGTTATGAGGCCAAGGCCAAAGCGCCAACCTCGGCTTCTGGATAGTTTGAGGATTTCGTTGAGGTCTAGATTGACGGGGCCGATGGGAATGGCGTCTTCGTTCATCAGTTTATCGGTGAAACCGAGCACGCGGTCGAAAATGTTGGTGCCTTGAGTGAGGGAATCAACAAGAATGTAAGTGGCTCTGATTCTTTCGGTTAATGAATCAATGCGGTGGCCGTTCCAAAATGTTTCATCGCGGTAGGCGGCGATAGGGTCAACTACGATTTCCAAGTCGGAAAAGCGTTGTTTGCTGAGGTCGGGATTGATTTCGATGTCGGTGAGATAGCTCTTTCCAATGGCAACAGAAGGGAAGGAGTTGCCATCAATGTCGAAAGTGATACCAGGAAAGCGTAAATTGGTATTCAGTTGTTTCGGAAACCATTGGTTCCCAATTTTTTGGTAAAGCTGTTGGATGTTGGCCGTGTAAACGCCGCCGGTTTCGTTAGGTGAGGCCTTCACACTCTGCAAGGCCCAACCGTCGCTGTTGACGGTCATCGTGCCGCGCAGTCCGTTGAAGGTGCTGCCGCGCATCGGATGGAATGAAATCACGTAAAGCGAGTCGCCTTGCCCTATCGGACTGATAGACTCTAAAGTAAAGAAATAGTGACGTTTACTATCTCGGCTGATGGGATTCACGTAGTTGGTGCCAGTGATGTTGATGCTCTCATCGTAAAAACTGATGCTCTGCATGCTGTTGACCAAATAGATGAAGGTGGGATCTTTCATGCCAGCAACCTTAGTGCCAAGTACTTTTTGCAGTTTGCGGTCGGGAGCTTTGAAAAGCACTTCAGAGGCGGTTTCCATCACCATCAAGTCGCTCTTTTTCAGGATATTGTCAAACATCTGCAAGGTGCCTCCACCGCCTGTTTCTATCATGGCCTTACCAAAGTCACTACTGTCGATGGTGAGCACCATTTGGTCATAAATCTTGTATCGGTAGCTGTCCAACGAGTTGGGATTGTTGGCCTTGCGATGGGCTAGTAGGCTGTCGATGATGCGGTGGGCAGGATTCTCACCTGCTTCGATGGTCACTTCTTGCAATTCGAAGATGACAGGTTTCAAAGCAATGTTGCATTTTTTTGCATCAGGTTGGATGTCAACCTCTTTTGTCTCATAGCCAAGGCAAGAGAACTTGATTTTTTGAATGGGTTCTGAAGCGGTGACTTCGTATTTTCCGTCGATGTCGCTCATCGTGCCCGTCAGACCATCATTGACGATTATGTTGACAAAAGCCAATGGTTGTCGGTTTTGTGCATCGGTGATTCTGCCGTTGATGACGTGGTTTTGCGCAAAAAGAGTTCGCTCTGGCAAAACAAACAGCAAAAAAAGGAAGAAAAGTATGCCAATTCTCGACTTCATTCTTGAGTCTCAATTAGATAAAGGACTTCGTTGTCGCGTTTCATCATGTATTGTTCACGGGCAACCCGTTCCATGGTGGCAGTGTCGTTTTCTAAGCGGTCGAGTAAGTCTTTGCTTTTTGAAATCTCTTTTTTGTAAAACTCAATCTGCTGTTTTTGGTCGTTCAGTGCGCGTCGAAGTCTGATTTGCTCGAAGAGGTTGAACTGGTCGATGAGTAGGAATAGCACCAGAAAGATAATCGTGGCGTAGATATAGCGGTTATTGAGCTTACGGAGAATCTGTCTGAATGTCATGGCGGATATTTTTTCAGTTTGCAAAATTAGTATTTTTCTTATTTTTGCGCTCGGAATCGCATTAAATTTATCAATAATAACTCAATAAACTCATCAACATGAAAAAAGCTATCGCAACAAACAAGGCTCCAGGTGCCATCGGGCCTTACAGTCAAGCCATCGAAGCTAACGGAATGGTCTTCATTTCGGGTCAACTACCCATCAATCCTGAAACGGGTGTCATGCCTGAGGGCGTAACGGCACAAACCGAACAGAGCATGAAAAACCTTGAGGCCATCCTCAACGAGGCGGGTTGTACTTTCGACAATGTGGTAAAATCAACCTGCTATCTTGCTGATATGAGCTACTTTGGCGAGATGAATACGGTCTATGCCAAGTATTTCAAGAGTGACTGCCCTGCCCGCGCTGCCTTTGCCGTGAAGGAACTGCCCAAAAAGGCTTTGGTCGAAATCGAAATGATTGCCGCGAAATGAAAATCGTCTTTTTGGAACCGCTCGGACTGAAAGTCCAGCAAATCGAGACGGCTTGTGAAGGCCTGAAAAGGGCTGGTCATGAGGTGATTATCTATCCAGACCGCAACGAGAACCTTGACGAATTGAAACGCCGTGCTGAGGGCGCGGAGGTCATCATCGAGAGCAATATCCCATTGCGCAAGGACTTTTTGGACGCTTGCCCCAACCTGAAAATGCTTTCTATCGCGTTTACGGGTTTGGACCACATCGACATGGAGGAATGCCAGCGTCGCGGCATCGTAGTGAAGAATGCAGCGGGCTACAGCACCGAGGCCGTGGCCGAGTTAGCCATCGCACTTATGATTGATTTGTATCGCAAAGTGATTGAAAACGACACGATTACGCGACAATGCAATCGCAAGGGCATCATGCCTGGACGCGAAATCGGGGGTAAGACCATCGGCATCATCGGCATGGGCAACATCGGGCAGCGTGTGGCTCAGTTGGCGAACGCCTTCGGCTGCAAGGTGCTGGCCTGGAACCGTACCCCAAAGCAAGTCGAGGGCGTGACTTTCGTTGACAAGGAAACTTTGTTGAAAAAATCCGACATCGTCACTTTGCATATCGCACTCAACGTTGAGACGCGCGATTTCATCACGGAGAAGGATTTCGCCATGATGAAGCCGACTTCCTTATTAATTAATACGGCTCGTGGTCCTGTCGTGAACGAGATGGCTTTGGCCAATGCTTTGAAACAAGGTCGGATTGCAGGTGCCGCCACCGATGTCTACGGCATGGAACCGCCGCTGAAACAGGATAATCCGTTATTTGGTGCACCGAATCTCATAATGCTCCCGCATATCGGTTTTGCCACCGAGGAGGCGTTCCTGTTGCGTTTGGGTATCGTTGTGGACAATGTAGAAAAATTCGTGGCCTAAGACCACGAATTTTTCAATTTATTTTTGGCCTGTAAATCATATCCGCCGTGACGAAAGCCTCCTTGAATTTTGGCTTGATGCGGCGTAGGCATTTCTCGGCTTCTACGCGGTTGCGAAAATCGCCAGCACGCAGGCGGAAATACGGTTCCGAATAGGTCAGATAAATCGGAATGTCAGGGAAGGCGTTCTGGAATTGGCGTTTTACCTGCTCGGCATGTTTTAGTGCTTCGTTACCGATTTCCATGAAAATGTGGATGCGGTAGCCGCTGAACGAGCTGTCGAGGTCATAAAGCCGACGTTGCTTCGCAATGAGGCTTTCGATGCGGCTGTCTTGTTTAACATTCAGTGAACCAGAACTTTGTGCTATGGCAAGTGTAGTCAAAGTCAACAATATTGAGAGGCAGATGATGCGTTTCATGATGTTTTCCTTTTAGGCTGCAAAGATACATTTTTTTGACAACATTCCAATTTCCGCCGAAAGTTGTATCTTTGTGCCGTAAAACAAACCTATGAACAGTAACCTCGATGCCAACGCTTCCCATCTCTCGAAGGCTGAAAAAGACTTCGAAAACGCCTTGCGCCCCGACATGTTTGAAAGCTTTGCGGGACAGCAGCAGGTGGTTGATAACCTGCGCGTTTTCGTGAAGGCCGCTGCCCAACGTGGCGAAGCCCTTGACCATACCTTGTTGTATGGTCCTCCAGGCTTGGGCAAGACTACGTTGTCGTATATCATTGCCCATGAGTTGGGTGTCGGCATGAAGATGACTTCGGGCCCTGTGCTCGACAAGCCAGGCAATCTTGCGGGATTGCTCACCAGCCTTGAGCCGAACGACGTGTTGTTTATCGACGAGATTCACCGCTTGAGTCCCGTGGTGGAGGAGTATCTTTATTCCGCCATGGAGGATTTCCGCATCGACATCATGCTGGAGACCGGTCCCAGCGCACGTAGCATCCAAATCACGTTGAATCCCTTCACCCTGATTGGCGCCACCACCCGCAGTGGTATGCTGACGGCACCCCTGCGTGAGCGTTTTGGCATCAAACAGCGTTTGGAATACTATGATGCGCATACGTTGTCAAAGATTGTGAAACGCTCAGCAGGTATCATGCGTGTGCCCATCAACGATACCGCAGCTTTCGAGATAGCCCGACGCAGCCGTGGTACGCCGCGTATCGCCAATATGCTGCTGCGCCGTGTCCGCGACTTTGCCCAGATTCAAGGCGATGGCACTATCACCATCGACATCGCGCGAATCGGCTTGAAGGCTCTCAATGTAGATGAACACGGCCTTGACGATATGGACAATAGGATTCTCACAACTATTATCGACAAGTTCAAGGGCGGTCCTGTCGGCGTGAACACCATTGCCACCGCAGTGGGCGAGGATCCTGGCACCATCGAGGAAGTCTGCGAGCCTTTCCTCATCCAAGAAGGTTTCCTCATGCGCACCCCCCGTGGCCGCGAGTGTACCGATTTGGCCTACAAGCACTTGGGAAAGACGAGGATTAAGCCTACGGGTGAGATGAGTTTGTTTGATTAAGATTTTCTTCTTCAGGTTTGTAACCAATCCGCTTGCGAGGTTGGGCTTTTGTTTCCCTTAATTGGTCGAGAGCGTCATTGTAGTGATGTCATCACATTTTGTGACGACATATTGCTAATTCGCTCAATTTCAACCCATTCCTCTTTAGACAATTTTAACATGAAATCCTCGGGGAATCGCTCTGCATTTCGTTTGACTGCTTGGTTGAGAGCTCGTGTCTCTACCCCGTAAATACTGGCAAGGTCGCGGTCTAGCATTACCTTTTGCCCGCGAATCTCATAGATTACAAAATAGTGATAATTACAGATTAGTTCATTTCCTCCCGCAAAAGCCCATAAATATAAGCTGGGCTTTGCAGATATGGTTCTAAACCTCTGTCAGCAGGAACGTCATATAAAACGGCAATGTGAGAATCGGTCCGTTGCGCCCTACATTATAGTCGCCTACCTTCAGGGCATGGTAGACATGGTAGTGCTCAGGGTGTTTCAACACTGTCTGCATCGACTTGGCATTGCCGGTCCTTGCCTTACACTCCAAAGGAACACATTCCCCTTTGTGGCGAATTAGGAAATCCAACTCCATACCTCCTTCTTTTTGGAAATAAAAGAGTTTTCGCCCCATCTTTGACAAGATGTCGGCGGCCAGATTCTCGAAGATGGCACCTTTGTAACCCAGCAGATTGCCTTGCATAATGTCCCAGGCTGTTCCTTCGTCGAGCATACTGATAAGAAGCCCGATGTCAGCCATATAAATCTTGAATACGTCAGGTTTGGCATTTCCGCTGAGGGGCAGCTCCGTGATGGACGTGTTGTAGCAACGCTGTACGATGCCAGCATCCTCAATCCATTGTAAACTGCCACGATACTCGCTTGAACGCGCTCCTTTGCGGATGACAGCATATTGGAACTTCTTGTTTTCCTTGGCCAGCTGAGCAGGGATGGATTCGAAGCACTCGCGGATACGCGCCTTGTCCTCTTGAAGCGCATATTTCAACATATCTGCCTTGTAGGTTTCGATAATTCCATGCTGAATGTTCTGCACATCGTTCATGTTGTTGGTTTTGAAGAAGGTGGATACAGCTTCGGGCATACCGCCCACCACCACATAGCGCAGCAGCAATTGTCGCATCCGCTGATGGACAGCCTCATTGACTGGCGTTTCTTGTTCTAAACAATTGCGCAGATAATCAATGTGTTGCGGTTGGATGCCATTTGCCCAGAGCCATTCCTCGAAATCCATCGGATACAGGTTAACAATCTCCTCAAAACCAACAGGGATGGATGCGTTTTGCTCTTCTGCTTTCTCCTCTTTGGTTTTATATCCATTCACGCCCAATAAAGAACCTGTGCAAATCACATCATATCGCCCGTCAAGCTTGAAAAATTTCAGCGAGGAACGGGCATTGGGACAATCCTGTATCTCGTCAAACACCAAACAAGTCTTTTCAGGAACGAACTGTGCATCCTTTATTCCAACGGAAATATTCAGCGTCAAGGTGTCAATATCCAAAGCACCTGCAAAGAATGTCTTGTATTCTTTGTGTTCGTGGAAATCCAGATAAATCACATGCTCATAGTTTTGTTTTGCAAAACTGATTACAGAACTTGTCTTGCCACATTGACGGCAACCTTTAATGACCAATGGTTTGTGGTTTGCCTTCATTTTCCATTGTTGAAGGGTTTCTTCTATTTTTCGCTGAAACATAACTATTTATATATTAATTTTACACTTTTCATGGTGACTTTTTCCTAAAAGAACACACTTTTCTGGGTGACTTTTCGCTGCAAAGATACACTTTTCGGGGCGACTTTTCATTTTATTAATATAAAAAATTTCCCTATTTTTGCAGTTTCTTTCAAAAACAGCAAAAAATACCTCTGTTGTATGGATTATAACTTTACCGAAATCGAGAAAAAGTGGCAGCAATACTGGCGCGACAACAAAATCTATAAGGTTGATATTGACCACAATAAGCCGAAATTCTATGTCCTGGATATGTTCCCGTATCCCTCGGGCGCGGGCCTGCATGTGGGTCACCCGCTGGGCTATATCGCCTCGGATATTTATGCAAGATATAAAAGGCTGAAAGGCTTCAACGTGCTGCATCCGATGGGCTACGATGCTTATGGTCTGCCCGCCGAGCAATATGCCATTCAGACGGGTACACATCCCGCCGTGACGACCGAGAAGAACATCAACCGCTACCGCGAGCAGATGGACAAGATCGGCTTCTGCTATGACTGGGACCGCGAGGTGCGCACCTGCGAGCCAAGCTACTACAAGTGGACGCAATGGACTTTCCTCCAGCTGTTCAACTCGTTCTACTGCAACGGCTGCCAAAAGGCCCAGCCCATCAGTAAGCTGATTGCCCACTTCGAGGAGAAAGGTACGGAAGGCCTAAATGTGGCCGAAAGCAAGCCGCTGAGCTTCACCGCTGCCGAATGGAAGGCGATGAGCGAGAAGCAACAACAAGAGGTGTTGATGAACTACCGCTTGGCCTATCAAGCCGAAGCCATGGTGAACTGGTGCCCTGGCTTGGGTACGGTGCTCGCCAACGACGAGGTGGCCGACGGACTCTCGGTGCGTGGCGGCTTCCCCGTGGAGCGCAAGTCGATGAAGCAGTGGCAACTTCGTATCACCGCTTACGCCGACCGTCTGCTTCAAGGTCTCGAGACTGTTGACTGGAGCGATTCGGTGAAGGACCTGCAGCGCAACTGGATTGGTAAGTCGATGGGTGCTTCCGTTATCTTCAAGGTTGAGGGTAAAGATATCGATTTAGAGGTGTTCACCACTCGTGCGGATACCTTGTTCGGCACGACGTTCATGGTGCTGGCTCCAGAGCATGAGTTGGTAAAGGAAATCACCACCCCTGAGCAACGCGCCGAGGTGGAGGACTATATCACACGCACCAAGAATCGTAGCGAACGCGAGCGTATGGCTGAAGTTCGCAAGGTGAGTGGTGCCTTCACGGGTGCCTACGGCATCAACCCCATCACGGGTGCCAAGCTGCCCATCTGGATTGCCGACTATGTTTTGATGGGTTATGGTACGGGTGCCATCATGGCCGTGCCTGCCCACGACAGCCGCGACTTCGCCTTCGCTCGTCATTTCAACCTGCCCATCATCCAAGTGGTGAAGAAACCCGGCACCGAGCCGACCGACCCTGCCACATGGAAGGAGAGCTTCGACGCCAAGGACGGCGAATTAGTCAACTCGGGCTTCCTCAACGGCCTGACCGTCAAAAAAGCTATCGAGCGCATGATTGAGGAACTGGAGAAACTCGGTGTCGGTACGGGCAAGACCAACTACCGCCTCCGTGATGCCATCTTCAGCCGCCAGCGTTACTGGGGCGAGCCTTTCCCAATCTACTACAAGGACGGTATGCCTTACGCCATGGACGAGTCGAAGCTGCCGCTTGAACTGCCTGCCATCAGCGAATATAAGCCTACCGAGACGGGTGAGCCGCCTTTGGCTCGCGCCAAGAACTGGGTCACGGAGGAAGGCTATCCCATCGAGACCAACACCATGCCGGGCTTTGCAGGTTCGAGCGGTTACTATCTCCGCTATGAAGACCCGCACAATGACAAAGAATACTTCAGCCGCGAAGCCAACGACTATTGGCAGAACGTCGACCTATATATCGGTGGTGCCGAACACGCCACTGGCCACTTGATTTACAGCCGCTTCTGGTGCAAGTTCTTGTATGATATCGGTCTGTCGTGCAAGGACGAGCCCTTCCAACGCATGATTAATCAGGGCATGATTCAAGGCCGTTCCAGCTTTGCCTATCGCGTCAATTTGGAGAAGTTGTGTGAATACGACGTTTGGAACATCATCAAGGACAAGAAATTGGGTGTGGAATTCGTCAGGGACTACAAGGATGGTCGTCGGAAGTTCGACTTCTTCTGTCCCGAAAAAGGCATTCTTATCGAGATCAAGCGCATGGGCAGCCTTGAGAAGGTGGCTGAACCGTGGGAGGATTATGCGGTATCGAAGGGCTACAAGCTGCTTTTGGTGCCCAATATCGATGTTTTGAATGACTATAGGGCAGGAACCCATATCGTTGAGCAGAAGATCAAGGACTTGATTGCGGGCAAGGACGTGCCAGCTTTCGTTGAAGGTGAAGAGTACGATCGAGGCCTTATTTTTGTATCCAAAAACATACCTGATCGCGAGTTGTTCAGCGACCCGATTCACGTGGATATCAACATGGTACGTAACGATATTCTCGACATTGTGGCTTGTCGCCAATGGCGCGATGACCTGAAGGATGCCCACTTCATCAAGGAGAAGGACAAGGACGGCAATGACATTTATGTTTGCGGTTCGGAAGTGGAGAAGATGTCGAAGTCGAAATACAACGTGCAGAACCCCGACGACCTCGTGGAGAAATACGGTGCCGACACGTTGCGTCTCTATGAGATGTTCCTTGGCCCCTTGGAGCAATCCAAGCCGTGGGACACACAAGGCATCGAAGGCACCTTCCGCTTTGTGCGTAAGTTCTGGAGGCTGTTCCACAACGAGAACAACGAGTTCTGCGTCAGCAACGAGCCTGCCACTGCACTCGAGTTGAAGAGTCTGCACAAACTCATCAAGAAGGAAGAGGAAGGCATCGAGAGCATCTCGTTTAACACGGTCGTCTCGGCCTTCATGATCTGCGTCAACGAACTGGCCGACATGAAATGCAACAAACGCGAGATCCTTGACCCTCTGACCATTATGATTTCGCCTTATGCACCTCATATCGCTGAAGAGTTATGGCACCTGCTGGGCCATGAGACCTCGGTGGTCAATGCTGCCTTCCCCGTCTACGACGAGAACAAGACAGTGGAGAACAGTTTCAACTATCCCATCAGCTTCAACGGCAAGATGCGCTTCAATATGGAGCTGCCTGTCACAATGAATGCCGACGAGGTACAAGCCGCCGTACTCGCCGCCCCCGAAGCCGCCAAGTGGATTGAAGGCAAGCAGGTGCGCAAGGTTATTTACGTGCCGAAGAAGATTGTGAATATTGTGGTGGGATAATCAATTTGTAGAGACGTAGCGCGCTACGTCTCTACGTAATTATCGTTTCCGTAATTCAAACACCACCGCGTGCGGCATCTCGAAAGCATTCGGGAAATCAATGCGGTAACGACCATCAGCCTCTCTGCAAAGGGAGGCTTTCTTTTTGCTGTCCAAGACTTTGATTTTGCCCGTTTTCAGGTTCATGCCTTTGCCGTCGAACCAATAGGCGTCGGGCACAGGGTTTTCTTGCTCGTCCAAAAGGAAGATGCCATAGACTTTATCGTTTTTCTGCGTGAAGCGGAACCTGCCGTAGGTGAAGGGATAGATGGGGCGTGTGCCATAAATCGCTTCGCCGTTCACCTGCATCCATTCGCCGATTTCCTTCATGCGGAGCAGGGCTGTGTCAGGCAGGTTGCCGTCGGCATCGGGACCGACGTTGAGGAGGAAGTTGCCACCCTTGGCCACGATGTCGCACAAGAGATGGATGAGTTTATTGGTGCTTTTGTAGGTGTCGGTGGAGACGTATGACCACGAGTTACCCATCGACATGCAGGTCTCCCAGGGGTAGGGCAGTAGCGAGTCGGGCACCTGCTGCTCGGGAGTCTGGTAATTTTCGTATTTACCGCCTACCGAGCGGTCGACGATGATAAGGTCGGGGTTGTTTTCGCGGGCGATGTCGGCCACTTCCTTCATATTAATGTCTTGGATGTAGCCTTGGCAGCCGAGCCACGGACGGGTCTCCTCGTTCACGCTCCATTCGGGACGCACCCAACCACCGTCGAGCCAAAGGATGTCGATGTCGCCGTAGTTGTGGGTTAGTTCACGTATCTGTCTGTGGGTGAATTGCTTGTATTTCTCAAAACGCTCGGACATAACGGTCGGGTCGTAGTTGACGTTGCGGTCGGGGGTGGCCCATTCGTGTGCCCAGTAGTCGTCGCAGTGCCAGTCGGGTTTCGAGAAGTAGAGACCAGTCCAAAAGCCTTTTTCGCGGAAGGCTTTCACCACTTCGCCTGTGATGTCGGCCTTGGGGTTTTTCGAGAACGGGCAGCTCGGGTCGACGGAGGAGTAGGAGGTCTCCTTAGTATTAAACATGCAGAAGCCGTCATGGTGCTTTGTGGTGAAGACGACGTACTTCATGCCTGCGTCTTTGGCGGCCTCAGCCCATCTCGACGGGTCGAAGTGTTGCGGGTTAAAGGTTTTGCTAAGATTCTGGTAATCAGTCTTATATTGGTAATAATCCGCGCCATTTCGGTTAATCCAAGGTTCGTTGCAGATCGACCACGACTCTACCACTTCCCATTGGGCGTAGATGCCCCAGTGCATCATGAAGCCAAACTTCAGGTCTTGCCACTGGCTAATACGGTTGGTGATAATGGGGTCGGTTTCAGGTTGTTGGTCGTCGGTCTGGGCGAAAGAGGCTGTGCAAATGAAGCCTAATAAAAGGAGTAATGTTTTTTTCATGAGTATTGTATTTCTGGCGCCAAAGATACGAAAAAACCACAACCCGCAGAATCCTGCAAGCTGTGGCTGTGGTTTTATGTGAGGAAGGGATTTATTCCTGTTCCATCATGGCTCTGACTTCCTTGGCCTTTACGGTGTAAATGTTGCCGTCGGCGTCGCAGAAGCAGAATGTGCCGTTGTGACGGCAGCGCATGGTGAGCAGGCGTTGCATCGAGAGGTCGAGGCCGCTCATCAGTTTCTTGGTGAAGCTGGACACTTCACTTTTCTTCGCATTCACAGTTACTGTTGTCATATTGTCTGATTTTTTTGAATTTTTCTTCATTGTAAAACTTGATGGATTTGATGTTCCCTTCGGCGATGACCTCGGAGGGCATGATGCTGTTGTCGATGAACAAGAAATAGTCAACGACGGGGCAATACAGGTGGAAAAGATTCTTGATACCCGCTCTGTAGCGTCGGCGGATGATACTGTCGTCCACATGATGACCGCCGTGCTTCACGCGCTCGGCCACGCGCTTGATGGCCAGGTCGGGGCTTTGCAGCCAGAAATAAATCAGGCTGGCTTTGTAACCTTCTTCGCGGGCCTTGTTGATGAGTGAGTGGTAGGATTTGGCAGCCAAGGTGGTTTCGATGGCAAAATCGGCTTTCTCGGCAATGAGTGTCTTGATGCGCGACAGCATCAGGCGGCCTGCGGCGACCTTGGCACCGTCGGGGTTGAGCGGTGACAGACCCTTCGCGATTTCGTCGCAGTTGACGAACTCCTTGCAGTTCAGCGTCTCGGGCAAAACCGTCAAAGAGGCGGTCGTCTTTCCTGCTCCGTTGCAGCCTGATATGATATACAAACTCGGCATTAAAACAAAATTCTGCTCGTTCTATATAGCCATTTTCGTGCCAATACAGGCTGCAAAGATAGTTTTTTTGTGAATATGTCAACACTTTTCCACACTTTTCCACGATGTTTTTTATGAACGAATTGTGTTAATATATTGGTAATCAGTAAAAAAAACGGGTGAAAATTTTATCTGTTCCAAATTTGTCGCTTCAAGTTGAAAAATTAGTAATTTTACAGCCTGATTCTAAAGCAATGAATAAACAGGTTTGGATAGCAATAGGCCTTATGGTGCTGATAGTCACTGCTTGCCAAAAGACGGTGGAATATCCTATTGAGCCGAAAATCACCTACGAGAGTTTCACCTATCTCTTTAATGCTGACAGCACCTTCACTGGTCAAGGTATCCTCTCGTTTTCCTACACCGATGGTGATGGTGACCTCGGTTTGGACGATCGCGATACCATCGCACCTTTTGGTCTCAATGACGCACATTATTATAATATGATTATCGATTACATGAAATCGGTGAACGGCGAGTTCGTGAAGGTACCGCTGTTGAGTCCTCATGTGGCAATCGATTCTGTTGATACCCAGCTTTACGACACAGTCTCGTTCAATGCTCGTTTTCACCGTCTCCGCGATTCGGAAGAGCCAAAAGCGATTTCGGGTACGATGGAATACACTTTGACGGTGCAAAATCCCTTGTCGCCCAACGACACCATCAAATTCGAGATCCACATTCTCGACCGCGCCTTGCATGAAAGCAATGTGATACAAACCGAACCTATTTACACAAATCCTACAATACAATGAAAAAACTATTCTTGATATTGACCATGCTTTTGCTGCCTTTGGTCGCGATGAAGGCGCAAACCGCTGGCGAGAACATCGACGTAACACACTACGAAATTCACGTCAACGAGCTGGATTTTACCAACCGCACCTTGCAAGCGGAGACTTTTGTCGACCTCATAGCTACGGCCCAAGTACAACAGATTGTCCTCGAACTGAAATATTTGGAAGTCAGTTCCGTGACGGCCACAGGCGCTGCGGTTTCCGATTTTTCGCAAAGCGGCGATTTCCTGATCATCAATTTGGCTTTACCTTTGGCCAACGACAGCACGGCCACGTTTGACATCGTTTACGGCGGCTCGACCTTCAGCGAGACTTGGGGCGGCGTGGAATGGTGGGGCACCGACTACGTCTACAACCTCGGCGTAGGCTTTGACAGCCAGCCGCACAACCTCGGCAAAGCTTGGTTCCCTTGTGTCGACAACTTCACTGACAAGGCCACATACGATGTCTTTGTCACCACGACCAACGACAAGAAAGCCATTTGCGGCGGCAACCATGTTGAGACCTTCGACAATGGCGATGGCACTTCCACTTGGTATTGGAATACGCCTCAGGAGATAGCCACCTACCATATCTCCTTCATTGTCGGTGATTTGGTGCTTTGGGAAGATGTCTATCACGGTATGGAACGCGACATCCCGATTGAGGTCTACACCACTCCAGGTTTGAGTGATCGCGTGGAGGCCACTTTTGGGAATATTCATGAAATTGTAGCGTTTTTTGAGGAGAATCTTGGCCCTTATCCCTTCAATCGTATCGGCTACCTCAGCACAAGCAAAGGTTGTATGGAGCATACCGACAACATCGCTTTGGCGACCAGCGTCATCAGCGGCAACACTGACTATGAGGAATATCTGGCTCACGAACTCTCGCACATGTGGTCGGGCAATCTGGTGACTTGCGCCGAAGCTGGTGACATGTGGCTCAACGAGGGCTTCGCGCAGTTCTGGGGTGCGTTCTACGAGGTCGGCGTTTACGGAGAGGAGCATTTCCAAAACACCATTTCGGCCTTGGTCAACAGCATCAACACTTGGTGCAACAATGCGAATAATTGGATGCCACTTAACAATATGCCTTTGGATATGACCTACGATGGCGATGCTATCTACGACCGTGGTGCGGTCATTGTCAACACAATGATGAACTACATGGGTCGTGAGAACTTCCTTTCAGCTATGCGCCAATACTTTGACCAATATGCTTATCAGTCAGCCACTTCCGAGCAACTGCGCGATGCGCTTATGCAGTATTCAGGCATCGACATGAACGGTTTCTTTGACAGCTATGTTTTCAGTTCTGGAATGCCACATCTCTACGCGACCATTAAAGAGGTGAATCCCGTTGGCAACCAATTCGAAGTGACGCTCAATCTTTGTTATCAACACATCGGTGATAATCACATTGGGCAGAACAACAAGTATGATATCACCTTCATTGGACCTGATTTTCAGTTGGTAACCGAAAAAGTCAGTTGGGATGGTCTGCACGGGAATACAACGGTAGTACTTGATTTTGAGCCTATTGGAATGGTCAATGACTTCAACAACAATTGGTTGGACGGTAGGACGCAAAAGAACATGATGCTGAAGAGTACTTCGCAAGAGAGTTTCGCCCATTTTATCGCCAAACCCAATGCCATTACCGATTCGGTCTTTGTCAGCGTGGAGAATCATCTCGTAGAACCTTACGACAATCCGTTGATTCCTGACCTTAAACTTTCCACCAAGCATTTTTGGACCATCAACCGCTACGATTTTGGTGAGGCTGAAGTGGAAGGCTGGTTTGACTATTCCAAGAACAATGACGGTGACATTATCCAAACACTAAACGATTCAGCCACTTTGCTCTATCGTTGCAATGCCACGGAAGCTTGGCACGAAATTGCCTATACCCTTTATCCAGGCAGCTCCTGGAAACAAGGCCGCTTCATCGTTGATGATATTCAGTCGGGAGAATATGCTATTGCTGCATGGGATAAGGAATGCTTGGGACAGCAAGAGTTTGCGGAACCTGAAAAAGCCATGAAACTGTTTCCCAATCCCGCCACAGAGCAATTGAATGTCAGATGGAACGATGTTTCCGATGGCCAAATTCTCATCTGCGACGGACAGGGAAAAGCGTTGAAACAAATAGGTTTTTTGAGCACCAACCGCATGACCATTTACATTAACGACTTGCCTAAAGGATGGTATTCCGTGGTTCGGATGAATAAAAACGGAACGATTATCGAAACTCAAATACTTATTGTAAAATGAAACAGACTATGAAAAAAATAGCACTTGTTTTGCTCGTTCTCGCCTGTGTTTCATGCGAGAAACCTGCTGAAAAAAGATGGGAAAAGTTTTACGGTTATACCAACGCCGACATAACTGGACAGTACACCAACTCCTACATTTCTGATGCTTTTGAAGACATTAGCGAGAGCGGCTACTGCACTATCTGCGATGATGCCGACATCAACATTATAGCCAATCAGGGGAATACAGTCTCATTCTGTTTTAAAAGTGTCAAAGGCAACTTGGAGAAAACCCTCACAGGTGTTCCAACCTTGAACAATGATGACTATCTGATGCAGCTTTACAGCAGCAAAACCTTTCTTTCGAGTTTGAAATTCTATAGCTTTAAATTGTTTTCGAGAGTCTATCACGACAAGGATCAGATGGTTCGCTTGCATGGCTATGTCTCCAAGGACTTTTATGTGATAGAAAACAACAATGGTTTTAGCGATACGATAATCGACTATTCCGATGTCTATTATTTTGACGTAATTAAGTAACAGGCCTTTTATTAAACATTCACTAAAATGAAAAAAGCAATCTTTACTTTGGCCGTCTTTGCGATGGCGTTTGGAAATGTGGGCTTTGCCCAAAAAGTGGCTAATTTGAGGGCTTCTGAATTGAAAATGGTGATGAGCCATTATGGACTTCGTGCCGAAGGCGACTTGCCTGAAACTGCTGTTTGGAGGAATACAAGTGGGTACGAGCAAAAGCGCATCTACAGATATGATGAGTGTGATTTTTATTTGACGGAGATGCTTGAACAAGCAAAGATTGACGGCAACTGGGTAAATGATGAGTTGGTGACTTATGATTATGGCTTCGATGGCGAAGTGCTGGAAGTCTATGATAAGGCATGGTATGAAGAAGATTGGTATGAAATTGGTTGGGCTACCTACACCTACGGTCAAGACGAGATGGATATTGTCTACCAATTTCGGGAAATAGGTGAGGACTGGCAAAATTATCTTAAGGAAGTCTATAATTATAATGGAAGTGTGACTACCGTTTTACTATGGACATGGAACGGTAATACTTGGTCCTCTTCTGAGCTACATACCTATACCTATGGTGACACTTCAGTTGATGTGTTGAAGCAATACATGCAAGGTGGTGCCTGGCAAAACGACGAGAAAGACACTTACACGCTTGATTTTGATGGGCATGTAACAGAAATTCTCATTGAGGATTGGCAGAATAACACATGGGTGAATGAAAAAAAGGTGAGTTACTATTTTGAAACTGGTTCACCTGATTATGATGTCAGGGAGGAGTTTGATTGGGAGAACGGTGCTTGGGTGCAGAATCATAGAAGTAGTTATTCTTATCAGGATGGTAATGCATACGCTGCATATTGTGTGAGATTAGAAGATGGTGAATTTGTAGTGGTCAATGGCGAACTGGAAATGGCTTATGGTCACAATACTAATAGCGAGTCATTCGTTGGCTGCGAGATTGAAATGACTTACGTTGATGTGACGGGCATTGGCGAAAGCCCCCAAACCACTAACTTCAAGCTGTATCCCGTACCCGCTGAAAACGAAATCCAGATTCAGTCAGAGAGCTTCCAAAAGGCTGAAATCTACAACATTACAGGCCAGAAGCTGATGGAAAGCAATGTGAACACTTTTAATGTCAGTGCGTTGAGCCAAGGCGTTTATTTGCTGAAGGTCTACGACCTTGACGGCAACAGCGAAACCCAAAGAATCGTTGTCAAATAATTGGTTGTAGAATTCTATAATAATCCCCTGACATGCCATTGCGAGCGAAGCGTGGCAATTTATGTTAGGGGATTGTTGTTGTCATTTCTTCAGCGTAATCCTGAATGTCGTCCCTTGTCCCACGATTGACGACTTGACGAAAATTTTACCCTTGTGGTAATCCTCGATGATGCGTTTGGCCAATGAGAGGCCGAGACCCCAACCTCGTTTCTTGCTGGTGTAGCCAGGATTGAACACCATCTTGAGTTTCGATTTCGGGATGCCTTTGCCCGTGTCGCTAAGGTCCAAATGGATATGGTCGCCGTCGTCGATGAGATCGAGGGTGATTTTACCCTTGTCGCCCATCGCATCGATGGCGTTTTTGGTCAGGTTTTCCAAAACCCAACGGAACAGCGATGGAATCAAGGGCATAATCAACTCACCTTCAGGCAAGTTGATTTCAAAATCAAACTTCTTCGAGAAACGTTTTTGCAAGTAGTCCATCGTGTCGCGGATAAGGAAGTTGATGTCGGCAGGTTCCAACACGGGCACTGAGCCGATTTTCGAGAAACGGTCGGCCACGATTTGTAGTCGTTCAATGTCCTTTTCCATCTCGTGTGTGCCCACGAAAGGCTCTTCTTGCATTTTCAGGAGTTCAATCCAGCCCATCAGAGAGGAGAGTGGTGTGCCGAGTTGGTGCGCGGTCTCCTTGGCCATGCCTGCCCACACTTGGTTTTGTTCTGAACGCCGTGCCGAGCTGAACAGCAGATACGCAATAAGGATAATCAGTGCGGCCACAACGAACTGGATCATTGGGTAATAGCGCATCTGTTCCACAAGGTCGGAGGTGCGGTAGAAGATGGTAGCTTTGCCCGTGTTCATGAACTCGATTTGCAGCGGGTCGTTCTCGTTGCGCATGATTTCCAATTGTCGGGCCACATAAGTGCTGTCTTTCATCATCAGTGTGTCGAGGTTGCCATAGCTGAGGATTATCGTTTGGTCTTCGTTGGTGATGATGACGGGCGCGCCCACCGAGTTGAGCGTGATTTCTTCCATGAAGTGGTTGATCATGCCTTCCAAAACGGCCTTCAACTCGGTGTAAATCAGCGATTCGTTATAATAGAGCCGCTGCACGGTACCATATCCCGGGTCAATCTTGATGGGCGGAAACTTGGAGTAATAATGCTTCATCTCCTCGTCGAAGGTCTTTTTGCTTTCTTGTTCGGGAGGCAGGTTGCTCGAAAACATGATGTTGCCTTTTTCGTCGGTGATGACGAGCGGGATGCTGATGTTATTGCGAATGATGTCAAGGTAAATGGCTGTGTTCTCGTTGCTTGAAATGTCGATGACACGACGATAAGCGTTGGCCAACAGGTCGACGCGCAACTGTTCCTGTTCGCTCACTTTGTTGAAGAACTCTTCCGTCGATTTCATCATGACGGCATGTTGTTCCATGGCGGCGGCCCACATTTTCACTTGGCGGGTTTCCTGCTCCGCAATGGACTTCACAAGGCGGTTGGTATACCACAACGAAGCCGAAATGAAAAGCAGGGCGATGATGGCCAAGGCCCATTTCCATTGCTTCTTGTTCGTGTAGAGGTTCGCTTTCACGTATTCAAAAACGAAGTTTTCACCTTATTATTATACTTTCGTATGGGGAATCCTCCCTTAATCGGGGTGGGAGGATTAAATCTTCTTTCTCATCCTTCCCACAGGAATTCCCAACTGCTCGCGGTACTTTGCCACGGTGCGTCGTGCGATGGGATAGCCTTTGTCCTTGAGCACGAACATGAGTTGTTCGTCGGTCATGGGGTTGGCCTTGTCCTCACTTTCCACGCTGTCTTTCAGGATTTTCTTGATTTCGCGGGTGGAGACTTCTTCGCCCTCATTGTTGGTGATGCCTTCACTGAAGAAGAACTTCAACAGGAAGGTGCCGTAGGGCGTCTGTACGTATTTGCTGTTGGCCACGCGCGAGATGGTGGAGATGTCTAGCCCGACTTTATCGGCTACATCCTTGAGAATCATCGGCTTGAGTTGGGTTTCGTCGCCTGTCAGGAAATAGTCCTTCTGAATGTCGACAATGGCCTTCATGGTGATGTAGAGCGTGTTTTGTCGTTGGTTAATGGCATCGATGAACCACTTGGCGGAGTCGATTTTCTGCCTGACGAACTGCGCGGCTTCCTGCATGTTGCGCGTGTCCTTGCTCTTGCTGAACTCGTCGAGCATCTTGAGGTATTGCCTGCTGACGTGCAGTTCAGGCGTGTTCCTTCCGTCCAACGACAGCTCGACTTTCCCGTCCCTGACGGAAACGAAGAAGTCGGGCGTGATGTAATGGATGTTTTTTGTGCCCGAAGTGGAGGCATCGGCAGGTTTGGGATTGAGTTTCAGAATCGCGTCCAAGGCAGGTTTCAGCTCTCGGTTGCTGACTTCTAACTTCTTGCCGATTTTGTCGTAATGCTTTCTCGTGAACTCTTCAAAAAAGTCCTTGAGGATGATCATGGAGAGCTTGTAGTCCGCGAAAGGATTCTCTTCTTGCAGTCGTTGAAGCTGGATGAGCAGGCATTCCTGCAAGTTTCGGGCTGCAATTCCTGGAGGATCAAGCTGTTGCACAATGTGAAGCACTTTCTCCACTTCTTCTTCGGAGGTCTCCAAGTTCATCGTGAAGAGCAGGTCGTCCACAATGTTCGGGACGGGACGGTTGAGGTAGCCGTTGTCGTCGAGGTTGCCAATGATGTATTCCCCGATTTGGAGTTGTTCGTCCGACAAATCATGATACGCAAGTTGTTGGTTCAGATAGTCTTGGAAAGTTTCCTCATTGACGATAGGAGCCTCGTAGGGGTCGTCGTCGCTGCTGTAGTTGTTGGTTTGCAGCTTGTAGGAATAGTCGTCCAAGTCTTCTTCTGGCAGGTAATCGTTGATGTCGAATTCATCGTCCTTGTTGAAGTTGACTTCCTCGTCGTTGTAGTCGTCGTTTTCGCCGTCATCGTTGTCGTCAACGGTTGGCTCGTTGTCCTCATAATCATCGCGCTCATGCGACTCTTCCAAGGCGGGGTTGATTTCAAGCTCTTCCTTGATGCGCTGTTCGAGTTCCATGATGGGCAACTGCAGCAGCTTCATCAGTTGGATCTGCTGCGGCGACAGTTTCAGTTCCTGCCGCTGGGTTTGAGTCAATCGTTGGTTGTTCATTTTCAGTTGTTCAGTTTGGAGTTGTTTAGTTGTTCAGTTAGTCGTTGTCCCTTCAACTGAACAACTGAATAACTAAACAACTGACAACTATTAATATAGGCAGTTTTTTGGAGTACGCGGGAACGGAATGACGTCGCGGATGTTGCCCATGCCCGTGATGAAGAGCATAAGGCGCTCGAAGCCAAGTCCGTAGCCCGAGTGTGGCACCGAGCCGAAGCGGCGGCTGTCCAAGTACCAGTTCATGGATTCCTCGGGAATGCCGACTTCGTGCATACGATCGAGAATCTTGTTGATGTCGGTCTCACGCTCTGACCCGCCGATGATTTCGCCTATGCCGGGGAAGAGCACGTCCATGGCGCGGACGGTCTTGCCGTCGTCGTTTTGCTTCATGTAGAAAGCCTTGATTGCTTTCGGGTAGTCGGTCAGGATGACGGGCTTCTTGAAGTGCTTCTCGACGAGATAACGCTCGTGCTCGGATTGCAAATCTACGCCCCAGCCGTCGACGGGATATTGGAACTTGCCCTTCTTGTTGTAGTTCGAATTATGCAAGATGTCGATGGCTTCAGTGTAGGTCAAGCGGACAAACTCATGTTCCAACACGAAGTGCAGCTTGCTGATGAGTTCCATCGACTTTTCTTCCTCTTTCTTGCCTTTTTCTTCGTCTTGGAGGCGCTTGCTGAGGAATTGCAGGTCGTCCATGCAGTTGTCCAAAGCGTACTGAATCAAGTATTTGAGCATCTCCTCAGCAAGGTCCATGTTGTCGGTGATGTCGTAGAAGGCCATTTCAGGCTCAATCATCCAGAACTCGGCCAAGTGGCGCGTAGTATTGGAATTCTCGGCGCGGAAGGTCGGGCCGAAAGTGTAAATCTTGCCCAGAGCTGTGGCCGCCAACTCGCCTTCCAATTGACCAGAAACGGTAAGGTTGGTCGACTTGCCGAAGAAGTCCTGCTTGTAGTCGATGTTGCCCTGCTCGTCGCGAGGCGGATTGTTCAAGTCCAAGGTGGTCACTTGGAACATCTCGCCGGCGCCTTCCGCATCGGAGGCGGTGATGAGCGGCGTGTGTATGTTGTAGAAGCCCCTCTCAGTGAAGAACTTATGGATGGCGAACACCATGGCGTGGCGCAGGCGCATCACGGCACCGAAAGTGTTGGTGCGGAAACGCAGGTGAGCGATGTCGCGCAGGAACTCCAAGGAGTGTTTCTTGGGTTGCAGCGGGTATTCGTCGGGATTGGCGGGACCGAACAGCCCGATTTCCTTCACGGAAAGCTCCACGGCTTGACCACTGCCCATCGAGGCGACCAAAACACCCTTGGCCCAAAGGGATGCACCCGCGTGCATCAAGGCCAAATTTTCTTCTGGGATGACGTTCAGGTCAATGACCAGTTGCAGGTTGTTGATGGTGGAGCCGTCGTTTAAGGCGATGAAGGCCACGTTCTTGCTGCCGCGCTTGTTGCGCACCCAGCCCATTACAGTAATCTCATTGTCAGAGGCTTGCATCTGCAAGGCTTGCTTGATTTCTACTCTTTTCATATTATGATACTATTCTTTGTCGAGTGTTATAATTAATGTGCAAAGAAACGAAAAAAAACGCTATGGTCAGTCAAAAATGCTGTATATTTGCAATCATTATGGCCAACACGGGGTTTAACGGAATGATGGTTTCGTTTGTCGGCAGGAGTTCCATTGCATTCCACAACCTGCCTATTGTCCGTCGTCCCTACGGGACTTTGCAACACTGATTAAAAAAGGTTGAAGATGATCATAGTATTGAAAAAATGGACATTGTCCGACAAGGCAGATCTAATAGCCTTGTGCAACGCCGTGGATAGAACCTATCTGTCTGCTCGTTTGCCTTATCCTTATACCAATGCTGATGCTGATAGGTGGTTGGGAATAGTTGAATTGAATGAAGGTAAAATGGGGATTTTCCGTGCTATTGTTGTGAATGAAAAAATTGTCGGTAGTGTTTCGGTAGAGAAGGATGACAAAAATCCTTTAGAAGCCGAATTGGGTTATATGCTACTTACAGATTATTGGTCGAAGAGTATCATGACAAAAGCCGTTTCACAGATTTGTGAAATTGTGTTTCGTGAGTTGGCAATAGAGCGTATTGTGGCTAAGTTTTTTGAAGTCAATGTGGCATCAATGCGCGTTTTGGAGAAAAACGGCTTTGTTTATAGTGGTATAATAGAAAAACATAGGTCAAGTATAGGGAATGTTGGTAATGTTAAGGTCTTTTATCTGCAACGCCCCGTAGGGGCGCAGGATACTAAGCAGGTGGTGAAGCGGAGCGAAACCCCTGCATCTCCCCCCATCAGAACCTCTGCCTTCACAAATTTCCCTCTCATCATCTCCGGCCCCTGCAGTGTGGAAAGCGAAGAGCAAATCATGGCCACGGCGCAAGCTTTGGCAAAAATCCCCGAGGTAAAGATGCTCCGCGGTGGCATCTGGAAGCCACGCACGCGCCCCGAGGCCTTCGAAGGCAGGGGAGAAGAAGGCTTGGCCTGGCTTCGTGAGGCGAAATGCGAAACGGGCTTGCCTACTGCTACCGAAGTAGCCACGCCTAATCATGTGGAATTGGCCTTGAAATACGATGTCGATGCACTGTGGATAGGTGCCCGTACGGTGGTCAATCCGTTCTCGGTGCAGCAGTTGGCCGATGCCTTGCGTGGCGTTGATGTGCCCGTGTTCATTAAAAATCCCGTCTCGCCCGACTTGAATCTTTGGGTCGGTGCCTTCGAGCGTTTCCAGAAGGCGGGTGTGAAGCAGTTAGCCGCTATTCATCGCGGTTTTGCGTATTATAAGGAAACGCCTTACCGCAATTTCCCGATGTGGGAAATCCCTATCGAATTGACGCAAAGACTGAATGTACCTCTCATTACAGATGTGAGCCACATTTGTGGCAACCGTGAGTTGCTGCAAGCTACGGCACAAAAGGCCCTTGACCTCGCTACGGACGGTTTAATGATAGAATGTCACATTAATCCCGATGAAGCCCTCACCGATGCCAAGCAGCAAATCACGCCTGAGGAGTTGAAAGCATTGCTTGATAATTTGATCTTTCGCTCCAAAAACTCATGCAACGTGGAGCGCGACCTCGCCAACCTTCGTGGCGAAATCGATGACATCGATGGCGAGTTACTGCAATTGCTGGCTCGGCGTATGGAGGTCAGTGCGCAGATTGGCGAATACAAGAAAAGCCACAACGTCAGCGTAGTACAAATGGACCGCTGGAAGAAAATCCTAGCCGACCATGTGGCCACTGGCTCCGATTTGGGTCTTTCGTCAGCATTAATCACGGAAATATTCGAGGCCATCCATCAGGCATCTATTGAGCGGCAAAGCCGTGTCATGGAGAGTTGATATACCTTATTAATATTAAGGTGTGCGACAAAAAGTCAGTTGGAAATGGTCAGTGTGGAACCGTCATATACAGTTCGGTATTGGATAAGGGGATAAACGACCTCTCCGTCAGTGGGGAAGTTGGGAATCATTTCAAATTGTTCATTGACAATGATTTGTCCGTTTAGTATGTTATAGTAGGCGTTGTTGCAATGGTCGACTACGTATGGAAAGTCGACGACCAAACGTGTGGTGTTGCCCTGACTGTCGGTACAGGCATTGGGATAGTTGGGTGGCATACGGTCATAGGCAAGGAATTCGTCCTGACTCATCCTGTAAACGATAATGCCTCGGCTCTCGCTGTTCGGGTCGCTGGTGATATATTCCCACCCGCTCACGAAGTTCAGTTCCTGATACTGCATGGAGTTCGGGTAAATGGTAATCGGATAAGGCAAGATAGGGCGGTTGGGGTTCTGGGGATATTTGTTGCACCCATGCCACAGCATTAGCATGATGCCCGCCAAAATGAAGATACCAATCTTTTTCATAGTACAATGAAAACGCTTTTTTTCCGAAAATCGTATGTTTTGTAAGAAAATACTTATTTTTGTACCTCAAAATCGAATACCATGAAGAAAAGAACCTTAGTCACTTGTATTTTACTGAGCATCATTTTATTGTTTGGATCTTGTGCCACTCAAGGCACAACACGAGCCATGCGTAAAGCTGAGCGGCAGATGGAAAAGATGGAGAAACAGAGCAAAAAGCAATACAAAAAAGCTAAGGACGCTCACTATAAACATCAGGCGAAAAAGACGAAGCAAATGATCAAAAAAGACAAACGCCACGCTGAACGAATGCGAAGACGGCAACGGAGCAACCCGTTTTTCTCCTCGTAAGAGAGAATATTATTAATAAGGTGTGGTCAATGCAAAGTTGGAAGAAAAAAATATCCAAAATTTGTTGTTTTTGTAAATAATTAAATACCAGCATAATAATATGTATCAAGCAATTTTTTTGAAGAAAAAAATGCGCAAAAAGATTATTTTTCTTGCGTACTTTCAAAGAAGGTTGTAATTTTGACGACTT
>CAMZEK010000028.1 GCA_947305795.1 uncultured Bacteroidales bacterium
GCTGCGCATGGTCGATGAAGTCGATTTGGTTCTGGCCTTTCTTGTAATAGAGTTCGGCAGAAGCGGAATACTGGCCACCGAAATCAAGGAAGCATCCGCCTGAAACCACATCGGCAATGACGGGTTTCAATCCATTGACTGCCGGGAACCAGGTCTCCAACGACTGATAGTCCAAAGCGGTGTTTTGCAGGACTTGGATATACTGAACGTTTCTCGCATAGCCAGCTTTCAGAGAGGTATTCTCGTTCAGCATGACATTCATGCTCACACGAGGCTCGGGATAAAGCATCATTTTCTCGTCGCTGTTCAAAGGTTGGAAGGCCGACAGGTGTACACCATAGTTGAAGCCCAGCCAGCGCAAGGGTTTCCAATCGTTCAATGCATAGACGGAATACTCCATCGCCTGATAATGCGGCAGGCTCATCCCGATGCTGTCCGATTCACCAGGCGTAAAATTGTGGCGGATGGCTCCCGCGCCGATGCGCAGTTCACAGTCGGGAGCAATGTAATAACTCAATGCGGCTTTCAGGTTGAGGTCGGAAATGCCAGTGCGCCAGTTGTATTTGCGCCTTTTGTAACTGTAGTCGAGGTCGTTGCTGTAATCGCTGACGATAAAGGCCGTGTTGAGGAACCAGCGGCTGCCGAAGTTGTGCGTCCAGCGCATGGTTCCTGAAGTGTTGCCCCAAGTGTTGAACTTGCCTTGCGATTGGTCAAGACCGCCCAAAGACTCTATGACATCGTGACCTCGATAGAACGAGAGATAGATGCGGTCGTTCTGCCCAATCTTGGTGTTAATTTTTGCGTTCAGGTCGTAAAACCTCGGCACAAGTGGCATTTCCTCGTTAGGCTTCACGAAAAAGTCGATGAAACTCCTACGCGCCGAAATCAGGTAGGAAGCCTTTTCCTTGACGATGGGGCCGTTGGCGGTCAAGGTGGCGGCAAAGGGACTCAACGCCACCGAAAAGTCGTGGTGGTTCATGTTGCCTTCCTTCATCTTGCAGTCGAGGACGGCCGAGACGCGCCCGCCGTATTGCGCAGGCATGTTGCTCTTGTAGAGCGTCACTTGGTTCACGGCTTCGGGGTTGAAGATGGAAATCATGCCAAAGAGGTGTGAGGGGTTGTAGATGGGAGCCTCGTCGATGAGGATGAGGTTCTGGTCGTTGGTGCCGCCACGCACGAGCAGGCCTGACGAGGCATCGCCAATGGTCTTCACGCCCGACCGCATCTGCACCGCTTTGAGGATGTCAGCCTCGCCAAACACGCTCGGGAGTTTCCGTATCGATTGCACGGTCAGCATCTCGGCGTGGAACTCGTTCTGCTGTTGCGGACGCTCCACTGCTGCCGCTTCAACGGTGACTTCGCCCAGCCCAACAGAGTTTTCCTCCAACTTGATTTCCAAGGTCTTGTCGCCGTCCAATTGGACTTCAATCTCTTTGGTGTTGTAGCCCAAATAGGCGCATTGCAACTTGTGTTTCCCCGCTGGCAAACGCAGCGAATAGAAACCGTAGCCATTGGCCGAGGTCCCCGTTTGCGATGAAGCCTCAAACAAGGTGGCACCGATAAGCGTCTCGCCCGTGGCGGCATCAGTGATGTGGCCGCTGAGGGTATAGGTTTGTGCATAAAGGCCAACAAAAGAGGCCAAGAACAATATGGTGATGAGGATACGTTTCATGGCTTATTCGTTTTCGGGGGTGATGGCATTGTAGATTTCGTGGTAAGTAAAAGGTTGGCGTCGCACATCGGAGGCAAAGAAATATCCATAGCCGTTCTTGACATTGCCTCGCACGTTGCCCGAGATGGTGGCGAACAGGCCCAGGCTCCAGTCGTCTTCGTTGAAGACATCCAACAGGAAGGTGTAGAATTCGGGTGAGACCGAACAAGTGATGAAAGTCTCGTTTTGGTCGAGATGATCTTCCGTGACATGATAGGAATACCAAAACAATCTGGCAGTAAACAGTGCCGAGAGCGACATGTCGTTATGGACGAACGAAACGCTTTCGATGCTATCGATGGGGAAATCCTCTGGCTGTCGGAAGGTCAGGCCGCAAATAACAGGTTGTTCCCCGACGGTGTAGATGTGTTTGTCAAACTGGAATTCATGCGCCATCTTGCCCGATTGCATCTGATAACTCCTCACTTTTGTATGGTCCTTGATGATCGGGAGGTAATCCGTGTTGCCCAAAGGTGTCAGATAGTCCTCGGCCGTGATGTCGCCCGTTGGCGTCTCGATGATGAGTTTGTAGGTCTTGCCCGCCTCTCCTTTGAAGGGCTGCTCCGAAACAAAAACCATGCTGCCACGGTCGGTTTCCTTTTCAACATAAGAAATCGTGTCGTTGCCGCAAAGCACGAAAACTCGGTTGATTTCGGGCATAACATTCTGATTGTCGCCCCATTGATGGACAGGCGAAATGGTGACGCAGTGCTGGCGCATCTCGGTGGTCACATTGCCAAACACGGCGACACGGCCATTCAAAACCTCGCCATCCGGCTGGTTGAAACTGTTGATGTCGACCTCATCGATTCGGCTGCAAGAAGCTGACAGCAAGATGATTGCCGACAAAAATAGGGTTCTAAACTTTCTCATTGTTTTGTTGTTTTGGTTTGTAGTTGTAACACTATCTTTGGGTTATTATTGTCTTTCAGAGTCCAAAAAGACTTTTCTCAAACAAGAAGCGTGGCCCTGTATGCTCACATCTTCAAGAGGAGGCCCTAGGAAAGCCTGAAATAACAAGATGCCTACTAGCAGTCCACGCTTAATGCGTTTGGAGCTGCTATGCTCGCATAAGTTATTTCGGTTTTTCTTTTCAGAACAGAGATGTCGCAGTTGAAATTTCCTAGGTTCCCTCTTGCAACACGAAGCATAACGCTTCTTTTCCATGATGTCCTGGTATTGGGATTTTCGTCCCAAAACCGAAGGCAAAAATAGGGAAAAAACGGAAAATGAAAGTTTTTTGATGCAAAAAATCGGACTTACATTTAAATCAGATGTACAATCCCCCTAAAGATGATGAAGTATGCGCCGCACAGCATCAGCAAAACGCCGGCGATTTTGTTGATTAAGGTGGTGCGCTCGGGCGTGAGGAACTTTTTCAATTTGGCCGCGCCCCAAGCCTTCAGCAACTCCATCATGTATGTCGTGCCGAGGATGATGCCGAAAAACACGATGGTGCTCACCTTGTTGCCACCCATGTTGCCCGCCACGATGGCCACCGCCGAAAACCAAAACAGCCAAACAAAAGGATTCAAGATATTGAGAATGAAGCCCTTGCCCAAAAAAACGAACCATGACGGCCTTTTGTCGCTGTTTTTCATAATTTCTTCGGAACGCTTTTCCATCATCTTTTCCCGTTGCTCGCGGTCCTTGACTTTCTTCCGATAGGTGAAGATGCCGAACAGCAGCAAAATCACGCCGGCACCGATGCACGCCAAGGCCGCCTCGAAACCCGTTCGCATCACGACCTGGACCGAGGTCAGGATGCAGAGCGAAACCACCAGAGCGTCGTTGAGGATAACGCCTGTGGCGAACCACGCCGCCGACCTGAAGCCACGGTGAAGGCTGGTTTGCACCAAAGTGATGAAGGCCGGCCCCATATTGACGACCACGGAAAGGAACAGCCCTATCAGGATGGCCCAAAAAAGGAAGCTGAACGACCCGATGCGGCTGAATTCGGGCATTTTGTCAAAAATCTCAGGCGTGTTTTCCATCGTTACGACTGCAAGCTTTTCACATATTCCTCCCACATCTCAAGGCGCTTGCCTTTCAGCACACGCGGAAACTTCGTGGCACCGCCCCACTTACCAATTTTCTGTTCCATGAACTCGTAGAAACGCTGCGTAGGCAGCACGTCAATGAACAGCTCCTTGATGGCTTGGGTGCGCTCCACAGCGTAATCGTCGTTGAGTTGACAAAGGTTTTCGTCGATGAGTTTGAGGGCTTGTTGCTTGTCGATAGGTTCGTCGCAGCCGAGGTACCAATGGTGGGCATACATGGTGTCATGCCGCACACCTGACACGGTAAATTCGGTAATGTTGACGCCCATTTTCTCGGCCATCATCTCCACGGCACGGGTCATGTTGTCCTGCGAGAGATGCTCGCCCGTGATGCTCAGAAACTGCTTCGTGCGCCCCGTGATGACGATTTCGCAATCCTTGGTATTCAGGAACTTGATGGTGTCGCCGATAAGGTAACGCCACGTGCCAGCGCAGGTTGAGAGCAAGATGGCATAATCCACGCCTTCCCTCACTTCGCTGAGCAGCAAAGTCTTGGGATTCTCCACGATATTGCCGTCCTCGTCGAAATTCTCCTCGTTGAAGGGCACGAACTCGAAATAGACGCCATTGTCGACCAAAAGCTGCATGACGCGTTTCTTCAAGTCGACCTGATAGGCGATGTAACCTTCTGAGGCCAAGTAACTTTCAACAAACAACACCTCCTTGCCAAAGATGCGCTCGAAGCTCTTCTCGTAGGGTGCGAAGGCCACGCCGCTATGCACGTAAACCATCAGATTCGGCCAAAGGTCGTGGATGGTCTTCAGATGATATTCCTTGATGATGCGCTCCAGTAGAATCTGCACCCAAGCCGGCACGCCCACGATAGCGCCGATGTCCCATTTGGGCGCTTCCTTCACCATCAAATCCATCTTCTCGGCCCAGTCCTTGACCTTTGAAATCTTCTGTCCAGGTTTGTAGAAACGCTCAAACCACAACGGAATTTTGCTCGCCGAAATGCCCGAAAGATCGCCGGCATAGTAGCCAAATTCCGCGTTGTATTGCAGGTCAGTGCTGCCGCCAATCATCAAGATGCCTCGGTTGTAGAAGCCCAAGGGAAAATCGTAGCGTGTGACGGAGACCAACTGCCGGATGCCCGCCCGAGTAATAGTGTTGTTCAGCGCCCGCGTGATGGGGATGTATTTGCTGGCTGCCTCGGAAGTGCCTGAACTGAGGGCGAAATATTTGATTTTTCCCGGCCAGGCGATGTTGCGTTCGCCTTCAAGGTTGAGGTGCCACCACGCATCGTGCATCTTGTTGTAGTCAAACACAGGAACGCGTCTACGAAACTCTTCCAAGATGTTTTTCGAGAGCAAAATCTCATCGAAATGGTAGAACTTGCCGAACTCCGTGAACTGGGCTTTGACGAGCAACCTGCGCAATTCCCTCCGTTGCGCCCTGATGGGGTCGGTGTGGTTCTGGCGTATCTCGACCGGAATATTCTTGATTTCAGCTGCAGCCTTCACTAAGGCTCCTATGACTGGTATGGGCATGATGCTTTCGTTTTTCAATTCGGCTGCAAAAGTAATGAAATTTGGCGAAATGGGGCGCATATCAAAAATAACCCTTACTTTTGCGCGACAAAACCCCAAATTCTTTCAACGATGAAAACAAGAGTATTCCTTTTTCTCATGCTGTGCGGACTCGTTTCGCAAGCACAAACCATCAAAGTATCCGGCACGCAATCAGGTGTTTGGGAAGCCGATACGGTGTTAGTCATAGGAGATGTTGAGATTCCGGATTCCTTGCGCATCCTTCCCGGAACGACCGTGGTTTTCGACGACTTCTACAGCATCACAGCAAAAAACGGTACCTCATTGATGGCTTTGGGCACTGAAAAAGACTCCATCATCTTCACCACAACCGATACGACAGGCTTCCATCTTTTCAATGGGGACAAAGGTGGGTGGAATGGTATCCGCCTCGAAAATGCGAGCGCAACATTCGACTATTGCCGCCTGCAATACGGTAAAGCCGCCCTCGACAAAGACCAGGACGGTGGTGCCCTGCGTATCTACCACTGCGACGAGGTGAAAATCAGCCATAGCACTCTGTTCTGCAACTTCTCACGCGAGCATGGTGGTGCCCTGAACGCCGAGCATTCGATTGTGGTGATGCATGATTGCGCTGTGAACAACAATTTGACATACACTGGTTTGGATACGGTTTATTTTATGTACGGCGGCGGACTGCGTTTCATCAATTGCAAAGTGGAACTCACCGACATGGTCTTCCGCCACAACATCGGTCAAAATGCCATCGGCGGTGCCTTGAGCTTGGACAGCTGTGCCGTCAACATCGACCGCTGCATCTTTGAGAACAACTACGGCATCAACGGCGCGGGACTTTACCTGATTCGCAGCAACGACTACCCGTGCAGCATCTCCAATTCGCTGTTTGCCAGCAACGCTTCAGGGCATTTCGGCGGTGGCTTAGCCGTCAGCGACTCCTCGCCCGAAATCAACAACCTCACTGTGGTCGGCAACCACTCCTTTGGCGTCAACTGTGGCGGCATTTTCTTCTACCAGCACAGCTCACCCATCGTGCGCAACTGCATTGTTTATGGCAATACCAACGAAATTCCTCTCGACAAGCCTGTGCAAATGTGGTCGTGGACTTACGACGACTATGCCCCTGAGTTTCACAACTGCTTGGTCCAGTTTGGATGGGAGAACATTTCAAACCACGAAGTCATTAAAGTTTACAAAAACTGTATCGATAAAGACCCGCTTTTCGCCGACATTGAAAACAAGGATTTCCTTCTGAGCCAAGAGAGTCCTTGCATTGATGCAGGCTCACCCGAAACGCCTGAATTCATTCTCAAGGGCCTTGACTTGAACGGCCATGAGCGCGTCAAAGGCAATGAAATCGATATGGGTGCTTACGAGTATTCGGGAACGGGCATTCAAGAAAGCACTCACAATGAAAACCCTATCCACATCGTGGGCAACCCCATCACGACCTCAAGCTACGCTGAAATCGAAATGGACGACGACTGCATCTTGATGCTCAATATCGTTTCATCTGAGGGTAAACTTTTGGTTAATAAAAACTTAGGATACCATCTTTCAGGAATCACTCGCATTGAATTAGGAGAGGTGTTCCAACCTTTGGCGAAAGGAATCTATCTCCTTGTGATTCAAGGAGAAAACCAATACTACTATGCTAAAGTGATTCGATAAACCTATTGCGCAATAGCACTTTCATAGAACTGCCGCCGTTGCGCCGGACTGATTCTCATCTTGTTGAAATGCCCTGAAGCCAAATCGCAGACGAACAAAGTCTGGATTTGCGATACGAAAAGCTGTGAATAGCTGCGTGTGAGTGCGGCCTGACGTTCCATCACAAAGTCGACGGTTTGACGCACCTGTTTTTCGTTAAGGTTTTCTTTAGTGAAAACGAACAGCCCAAACTCTTGGAAATCACCGTAGAAACCGTTGTTAACCTTGAGCATCTTACTCTCGAGAATACGTTGCATAGGCATGGCTAACGACCAGTATTCGTATTCCTTCGCACCCATCATCTGTCCATCGCCCAAACCGTAGGCATAACCACTCTGTTGGATGTGGGTCAAGTCAGCGGCATTCACCTCCATCACCTCCTCGCCCGCCATCTCGTTCACCAACGCGTGGGCCACATTTTTATTCTCGCGAATGGCTCGTGTCACCTCAATGCCAATGCCTTGAATGGCATCCTGAAGATCGGGACGGTCGCGATTGATGAGGTGGGCATAATGCTCACCCATCAGCGTGGCCAAGGTAACCATCGCATAACGTTCAAAAAAACAAGTATCGAATTTTGGTGTCAGGTTGTCCATCTCATCGTTATTGTATCAAAATCTTGCATACCGCTCCCGTGGTTTCGTCCTTCACAAAATACATTCCCTGTGGCAGGTCGCCAAGATTAATGTGGTTTACACCTGACTGCACAGAATACTTAACCACAATGCGACCTAGCATATCCATCACTTCCAATTGGCCTTCTGTTGCCGTCTCGATGGTAATTTCGCCTGAAGTAGGATTGGGCCAAAGCTTTATCGAGTTTTGCTCAAGCTCGTCAACGCCCACATTTCCACCTTCTTTCTTGGTAAAAAACTTATGGATCTCGTTCAAATAACTGATGTCATACTGGTTTTCGTTGTGATACCAACTGTGATTGCCCCCGATAACCTTGATGTGTTGCAACGTTGCATCGCCCTCGTAAGTGTAACGCACGAAAAGCAATCCGTCGTTCTGAAGATTTGGGAAGGTGTCAACGACAGGCTCATCGACACAATGGTTGGCTTCTTGCCAATAGTTGAGGATAGCTTCCACGCCAAGACCAAGGTTCATGCCGAAGTATTGCGAGTTGCCATCATAACCCACCACTGGGTCAGTGGTGCCATGGATGTGCAACATCTTGACTGGCGCCACCGCTGTTTGCGCAGCCAACGAATACGTGATGAGTCCACTCACAGGCGCGCAAGCCGTGATGCGGTCACCATGCTCAATGGCCATGCGGTGCGTCATGAAACCTCCCATCGAGAAACCCGTGAAGAAGACACTGTCCAAATTGACAGGATATTGCTCAGCAAGAGAATCGAGAAGCGCCATCAGAAAGCCCGAATCGTCAATATTGCTGCTCGTCAGGCCAGCGTTCCACATGGTGTAGCCCGATTGTTGCATGGCTTGCGGCACCACCATCATCCAATGGAAATCATCGGCGACTTGCTGGAAATGGAATTCATTGTCCAAGCGCGTGATGTTGTCGCCTAAGCCATGCAGGAAAAACAGGACTGGCATGGTTTCATTATATTCCGAAGGCGTCCTGACGAGATAGTCCCGCTGTGTACCTTGCCATGCGAAATGTTGTACTTGCGCCTTGCTTGTGGTTGTGAAGAAAAGCAAAAGCGTCAGCAAAGGAAGAAGAGTTTTTTTCATGACAATTAAAATTAGAATTATAACAACGGGGCAAAGGTAGCTTTTTTTATAGGTTCGAGACGAAAAAACAATTATTTTTGCCGTTTTATTTTTGCCATGGAAACCAGATACATCTTCATTACGGGGGGCGTGACCTCCTCATTGGGAAAAGGAATCATCTCGGCCTCAATCGGGAAACTGTTGCAGGCGCGAGGCTATAAAATTACCATCCAGAAGTTTGACCCTTACATTAACGTCGATCCAGGCACGTTGAATCCATACGAACACGGCGAATGCTACGTTACCGCCGACGGTTTTGAGACCGACCTCGACCTCGGTCATTATGAGCGTTTTACGGGCATCCAGACCACGCGCGACAACAGCGTGACCACGGGCCGCATCTACCTCAGTGTTATTGAGCGCGAGCGGCGCGGCGACTATCTCGGCAAGACTATTCAAGTGGTGCCACACATCACCGATGAAATCAAGCGCAGGATTCTGCTGAACGCCACTAAGGAACATTTCGACTTCGTCATCACCGAGATTGGCGGTACCATCGGCGATATTGAAGGTCTGCCTTACATTGAGGCCATCCGTCAGTTGAGGTGGGAACTGGGATCGAGCAGGGCTTTGAACATCCATCTCACCTATGTGCCCTATCTCGCTGCGGCAGGCGAACTGAAAACCAAGCCGACCCAGACGAGCGTCAAACAACTGCAAGGCATGGGCATCCAGCCCGACCTCTTGGTTTTGCGCACGGAACACGACCTGAACGATGAAATCCGCAAGAAAGTCGCGCACTTCTGCAACGTCGAGATGGAAGCCGTCATCCAGAGCCAAGACCTGCCGAGCATCTATGAAGTGCCGGTCAACATGCAACGGCAGAACCTCGACGCCATCATTATGAAAAAGATGGGCATGGAGGTCGGCCCAACGCCCGAATTAGGACCTTGGCGCAACTTCCTCGAACGCCGTAAACGCGCCACGGAGATGGTGAACATCGGCATCGTGGGCAAATACGACCTGCAAGATGCCTACAAGAGTATCCTTGAAAGCCTCGCCCATGCGGGCACCTACAACGACCGAAAAGTAAAGGCCGTTTTCATCAACAGTGAGCTTATTACCCGTGAAAACGTCGGCGAGAGACTGGCGGGCATGGCGGGCATCGTCATCTGCCCCGGCTTCGGTCAGCGCGGCATTGAGGGCAAAATCATCGCCGCTGAATACACACGCACACACGACCTCCCGACTTTCGGCATCTGCCTCGGAATGCAAATGATGGTCATCGAGTTTGCGAGGAACGTGTTGGGCTATGCCGATGCCAACAGCAGCGAAATGGACGTCAGGACACCGCACAACGTCATCGACATGATGGAGGATCAGAAGAACATTACGCAGATGGGCGGCACGATGCGTTTGGGTGCCTATGAGTGCGAGCTGGTCAAGGGTAGCCGCACTTGGGAAGCCTACGGCGAGCAAAGCCTTATCAAGGAACGCCACCGCCACCGCTACGAGTTCAACAACGGCTATCTCAACGAGTTCCAAAGCCACGGAATGCAGTGCGTGGGCATCAATCCAGCGTCCAGGCTTGTGGAAATCGTGGAGATTCCAAATCTCCGCTGGTACATCGGCACGCAATTCCACCCCGAATACTCCTCTACCGTGCTCCATCCCCACCCGCTGTTCATGGATTTCGTGAAGGCCTGCATCGAAAACCAATGAAAAGCCATAAAATGATTCAACATTATGCACATCTATAAACATGAAGTGAAATACTACGAATGTGACCGCATGGGCGTGACGCATCACTCCAACTATGTCCGTTTCATGGAAGAGGCCCGTGTGGACTTCCTCGACAAACTTGGTTACGGCTTCGACAAGATTGAGGCGGAAGGTGTCTTCTCCCCTGTCGTTTCCATCCAATGCAACTACAAGAGTCCCACGACCTTCAAAGACATCATAGAAATAGAGGTCTCCATCAGCAAAGTCAGTGAGATGAAGTTTGAATTTTCCTACACGATGCGCGTAGGCGAAAAACTGGTCTGCACTGCGCAAAGCATCCATTGTTTTATTGAAAATGGCCGTCCTGTGGCGATTTCGAAACGACTGCCGGAATTGTTTCAAGCCATTCAAAAACCTTCAATGCAAATCACTGTCTGACAGCACAATAAGATTTTACATCCATGACACCCAAACTCTTTTTCCAGGCACTGACAAAGTTTTTCGCCGGTGTTGTTCTTGTAGGACTTTTGCTGTTCTTGCCTGCAGGAACGTTCAATTATTGGGAAGCTTGGCTCTTCATAGGCATTCTGTTTTTGCCCATGTTCGTGGCTGGCATCATCCTGATGTTCCGCAATCCCGAACTGCTTCGCAAACGCCTGAATGCCAAAGAAGAACAAAATGAGCAGAAGGCCGTGGTATTAATTAGCGGCCTTTTGTTCCTTGCCATGTTCGTAGTGGCGGGCTTCAACCGCCGTTTTTTGTGGTATATGCTGCCTGATTGGGTGGTTTTTGTAGCAGCAGCGGTCTTTTTGATAGGTTATATTCTCTATGCTGAAGTCTTGCGTGAAAATGTGTGGCTTTCACGAACCATTGAAGTTCAGGACAAGCAGCAAGTCGTTGATACGGGCTTGTACGGCTTCGTCCGCCATCCCATGTATTTTGCCACATTGTTGTTGTTTCTATCCATGCCTTTGGTACTCAACTCGGTATGGTCTTTCGTCATCATGCTTTTGTATATTCCAGTCATTGTGAAACGCATCCGCAATGAAGAGGTGGTGCTGAAACAAGGACTTGCTGGCTACAGCGAATACATGCAGCGTGTACGGTATCGGTTGATTCCGTTTGTTTGGTGAGTCCTACTTCGGGAAATTCTTCTGAGGTGAAATGATCTTGGATTAACTAGGCACCAGTTTCATCACTTTTACAGGGCGGTCTGAGCCGACTTCCAGCTTGGGACATCGTATTTCCTCACCGGTATCTACGAAGCCACATTTCTTCATCACGCGGCCAGAGGCGGGATTATCAAGAAAATAGTCGCCCCAGAGGACAGAGAAGCCTTTTTCGTTGAAACAATAGTCGATGACCAGTTGAAGTGCCTCCGTGCAGATGCCTTTTCCCCAATAGGGATGGGCAATCCAATAACCCACCTCGCATTGGTCTTCGTCAATCTGCAAGTTCGATGAGGATGCTGGGAGGTAACCCACGCAGCCGATGGCCTCGCCTGTTTCTTTCCACTCAACAGCCCACATGGTTTCGGTGCCGAAAACAGTTCGGATAATCTCCAGGCTTTCTTCCACGGACTGATGCGGTGGCCAACCCGCTCGAGGTCCAACTTCAGGATCGCTAGCGTATTTGAAAAGTGTTTCGGCGTCGTCTTCGCGCCAAGGACGAAGCAGGATTCTTTCTGTTTCCATATTGCTCATTCTTTTGACTTTTTTGTTCTGATAAAATGCCCTTCTTGTACCGCCGCAAAGGTGGCGATAAGGCAAACTACAACTGCACTGTATCTCAAATCGATGAAGGAAAATGTCAGCGGAAGGAAAAACAACAATATCCCCGTAACTTTATTCATTACACTATGGACGGCCACAAATTGCTTTTGGACGACAAATCCCGAGACGATACTGACAACTTTGATTAATGCAATAATGCCCACCCAGACATAAAGCCAAACAGGGATGTCCATGACTGGGAGCAACTTGACCAAACAAACTACGACAAAAACAAAGTCCGCAATCGTATCCAACTTGGCGCCAAACTCGCTGACGGTGTTTGTTTTTCTTGCGACCCAACCATCGGCCATATCGGAGATGCCGGCAGTGATGTAAAGTGAATAGAATGCCGTCGAAAACACGGGGCAGAACAATAATGCAATGCTGCACAAGATGCGAATGGATGTAATGATGTTGGCCATTATGACTGTTTTTGTCTCCTCAAACAGATGATGGCGGCCATAGCTTCAACCAATCCAAATACGAAATAAATGTTGCTCATGAAATTGAAGCCCCATACCCACCATTCGAGAACAATCCAAAGCATCAAGATGATGCCGCAGGCAAGGACAGCCCAAGGCGCAAGGCGATGTTTCTTGAACAGCAGAAATGCCGCTACAAATTGGGTGAAGCCGTTCAAAAAGAGCAGCACAAAGCCTGATGGGATGAAGTTTTTGAAAAAGATGTTGGGCCAAGGCATTTTGTCTCGCAGCATTTCCAACAATGGCTCCATGCCCCACATTTGGCCCGAGGGATCAATCCACATCATCGCGGCACCCATCACTGCACCGATGCCGATGAACAAAGTCAAGATTTTCAGGAATTTTGTCATAACGCTTGGTCAACTTTTGTGTCGCAAAGATAAAAAATTCATACTTTTGCGGCCTAATCAAATTTGAAATAAAATGTCGAGAGTTCTTTCCGTGCTGCTTCTGTTTTGCGCTTTAACTGGCTTTGCGCAAGATCCTTTCCTTACCTCCCACTGGACGCAGGATTATCCGTACAATCAGCTTTGTCCAAGAGATCCGATGAATGACAACGCATATAGTTATGCTGGATGCCCCGCCATTGCCATGGGACAAATCATCAATTATCTGCGAACGACACAAAACACCCGCTTTGACGACAATGATGACTATTACCATAGTTACGCAGGTCGTAATTATAAGATTGATGACGATTGGGAATCGTTGAAGTTTCCGTCATTTCCGCAGCTGAACGTGTTGCTGGATTCCGTTGACGCCACTTTCCAACGCGGAGAGGAGCTTTCCGACTTGTTGGCAGCCGCTGTGGTTTTTGCTTGCGGCACAGCCTGCACGCAGGTCTATACTTCGGAAGGTTCGGGTACCTTTTTCGTGGATCAGGCGTTTGAGGCCTACCAACGGTTTGGTTTCACGGATTGCGTGCTGTTTCGGGAACCCGATTCGGTAATGTACGCCACCTTGATTTCCAATTTGCAAGCCGGTTATCCTGCCCATCTGGCCGTTGAAAATCCCGCAGGAACGGTTGGACACAATGTCGTAGTTGATGGCTATCGAGAAAGTGACGGCAAATTCCATATCAACTTTGGCTATGGCGGCACCTTGGACAACTGGTATGACATCCCTGACCCTAATTTTTATTACGGAATGACAAAGGTGGAGGGCATTATTCTGAATATCATTCCTTCGGATGCGCCTACGGCTGTTCACGAGTCCTCACATCACCAACCGCTTGAAGTTTATCCCAACCCCGTTTCCGATGTTCTCTACATAAAGAACCTTCCTTGCGAAACGGTCGAGTATTCCATTTTCAATGTGTTGGGCCAAAAGGTGACTTCGGGCTCCTCCAAGGGAAGCATTTCCGTTTCGGATTTGGAAAAGGGACTCTATCTCTTGCAAATCAAGGGTGAAAAATCCCTTGAGATGGTTAAGTTCGTTGTGAAATAACAAGCCTGTAACTAATTACAGGACAAAACTCCTTGGATAGAAATCGCTATAGAAGCGGCCATCCGTGGCGGTGAACTTCAGGACGCAGTAATTCGGGTCGGTGACACCGCCGGGGTAATACTGTTCGTCGCCCTCGCGCCAAATCATCTCCTTGCTTTTGGCATCTGTCAGCACCTCCATCGTGCCGCGCAGCATCATGCCCTTGAAGCCTTCGTTATCACTGAAGTAGATGCAGGCTTTTGGGTTTGCTTTGTAGTGGGCCACACGCAGCGAGAAAGTGTTGGTGGTGAAGTAGAACACTTTGATGCCTTCGCGGACACGCGGGGAGAGCATCGCCTTGGTGCAAGGGAAGCCTTCTTCGTCCACGGAAGAGATATAAGTAATCGGCAAGGTGTCGGCCATTTCGGCGATAAGCGTCTTGACAGGAGCCAAGGCAGGATTTTCAGGCATTGCGTCGTCCGTCACCTTCATGGCTTGGTGCCAGCGTTTCAAATGCGGGAAGTACATCTTCATTTGGCCGATGTATTCTTCCTTTGTGATAGGTTGGGGCAGGCCTTTGTTGACCTCGTCCACAAACTGGGCGCAATGCTCAATCATTTCATCCATTGTGCAGTCTTGCAGGAACTTACCGTCCTTATAGCAATACATGCAATAATCCTCATTTTTACTGCCATCGGCATTCGTGCCGAGCACTTGGTCATTCAGCGGCATTCCGCAACTCTGACAGAATTTCATTTCGTTTTCCATATTCATTTTGTTCGAAAGCTGTTACTATGACTGCAAAAATACAGTGATTTTTTGAAAAAACAGCGAAAAATATAACAATTAAAACAAAAATATCTATTTTTGCATTGCGAAAAGTTCGTTACGAAAAGTTCGTTACGAGATTTACGCAATGAAAATACAAAAGAGTCATGGCAAGGATAAAACAGAAACAGCTTGATAATCCATTTGTTTATCAGGGATATGAGGGACCAGAATATTTCTGCGACCGTGAGGAAGAAACAAAAAACATGATTTCCGCACTCGATAATGGGCGCAATTTGACCCTAATTTCTCCAAGAAAAATAGGGAAAACGGGGCTAATAAACCACGCTTTTTATCAAATTAAGAAGAAAAACAAGGATGCTATTTGCATCTATGTTGACATTTTTTCGACCAAAAACCTACAGGAGTTTGTGGAGACATTGTGTAGGGCGGTTATCGAAAACGCATTGGAAAGGGAGAAGACGTTTGCCAACAAGGTATTGGATTTTTTCAAGGGACTTCGGCCTACAATTACCCCTGACTTAATGACCGGAATGCCTACCGTTTCAGTCAGCGTGGTTCCCGTACAGGCTGAATATACGCTCAAAAGCATTTTCACCCATCTGAACGACTTGAACAAGCCTGTGTATCTGGCCATTGATGAGTTTCAGCAGATTACGGAATACCCGGAGAAAGGCACCGAGGCCATACTGCGTTCCTATATTCAGTTTATCCACCATGTGAATTTTATCTTCTCTGGCAGCAAAAAGCATTTGATGGAAGAGATGTTTTGTGCTCCCAACAGACCTTTCTATCAGAGTACGCAACTGATGAATCTAGAGCCACTCCAAGAGGAAACCTACTATGACTTTGCCAGAAAGTTCTTTGAGGCAAAGAAAGGCTCATTCAGTCAAGATGTGTTCCACAACATCTATCAGCGATTTGACGGCTATACTTGGTATCTGCAAGCCATCCTGAATCGGTTGTACGAGCAGGGGAAAAAGGTGGAAACGGATAAACAGGCTGTTGAGGCCATTCTGTTTCATGTCAATGCGTTGGCACCACACTATCAAATGCTTACCTCATTTTTGACCGACAACCAATTCAGTTTGCTCAAAGCCATTGCCCATGCGGATGTCGTCGAGCAGCCATTAGGCAATGAGTTTATCAAACGCTTTGAACTGCCTAGCGCCAGTAGTGTCAAGTCAGCATTGAAGGTATTGGTTGATAAGGACTTGGTCTATCAAACCTCCGAAGGCTACATCGTATATGACCGCTTTCTCGGCCTTTGGCTGAAGAGGGTATGATTTGCCTCACTTTCAACACGCATACTCCTAATATCCTGAATATTACTGACAATACTAATAAGTCCAAACGTGATCAACAATGAAAGTGCCGTGGCAGTCAGCAGGCGGGAGTTGGCGGCCAACCATGAAAGCCAACCTGTTTGCACTCGGAAGGTAAACAGAGGAACGGCGACAGACGTGGAAAGCAAAAACGCGATGGTGACACCGCCGCTGATGATGCCCACGACAAAGGCGACCACCAAGGCCATCTTATAGCGGCGAATTGTGGCCTCTTGGTGTTGTTTGATATACTCCACGGCTTCCAAACGCTTGTTGAGCGACGCCATAAATGCCTCGTTGTCATCGAATTGAGGTTTTTGGGCGAGGAAAAGATCCTCGAGGGCTTTGTCTTTGTTCATAGCTTCAGTTTTTCTTTCAGTTGGTCACGTCCCCGTGAGAGTTGTTTCTTTACGGCATCTTCCGATGCCTCGGTAATGGCTGCTATCTCTTTGATATTGTATCCGTTGAGATAGAACAGCGTGATGGCCGAGCGTTCCTTGGGCGGAAGGGTCCGCAGGGCCAAGTAAAGGTCTTGGTGCTCGAAGGAAGCATCGGCGGAAGTGTTGCTGACAAGAGCCCGTGCTTCATCGAGGCTTTCTGTTGTGCGGCAGCTTGCCTTGTGGTTGAGGAAGGTGTTATGGGCGATCTTGAACAGCCACGAGCGGAACCGTCCCTTCTCCTGATAGCCTGCCGACGAGAGGTAAGCCTTGACCAAAGCATCTTGCGCGATGTCGTCGGCTTCGTCCTTGTTGCCGCAGCAGAGGTAGAGCAAGAAGCCCCGCAAGGCCTCCTGCTCACGCTCCACAAGTTCTATGAATCCTTCGCGTGTCACGGATTACTGTTGCTTGGTCAGGTTGTTTTGCTCTGCTTCGATTTCTTTGGCAAGCATCTTTTTGCCTACAGCATAATTGATGAGGAAGGCGATACCTATGCCCAACAGAACCACACCAAAACCAATGGCAGTTTGAACATCTTCAGCTATGTGGATTTCTTGGGTTGAAAGAAAAAAACCAAAGGCTATCAAACCAATGCCCAGTATGGTGGTGATGCAGCCCCAAAGTAGTTTCGAAAGCAGTTTTTCCTTCAACGACTTTTTCTTGGGCGAAATCTTTTTCATCAGCTCTTCGACATCCATATCAGGATGCTTCTCGATGGCTGTTGTTACAATTTGCATATGGTCTCTTGACTCATTAATCTTACGACGCGTTTCCAGCCAAATAAACACAATGGGAAGTACGCATCCACATGCAATAACGGGAATCGTGTCGACAAAATTCAACCAAACTAAATTGCTATCCATTTTCTTTTGTTTTTAGTGTTAAACTTCTGTTTTCTTGAACCAGTTCGCCTTTATAACAAATTCAGAGGCCAAAAGGTGACATCAATTTGAATATTTTCTAAAAAAAAGTTCTTCTTGAACCACTGCAAAGATAGAAAAACCGCGACTATACTGCACATGTATAAATTTTGTATTTTTGCGATTCGAAAGCAAAAATTCATCGCAATGAAAAGAATATTGATTCTCATGCTGGCTTTTGCCGCCATGCAACTGAACGCGCAGGATTTGGCGCATTACAAACAGATTGTCAAGGAGTTGAGTTCCTCGAAATACCAAGGCCGCGGCTATGCCAAGGACGGAGCCAACAAGGCGGGAAAGTATTTGGAAAAAGAATTCACCAAGGCGGGTGTCGATGAGGTCGTCTGCCAGCCTTTCACCATCGACATCAACACTTTCCCCGGAAAGATGAAGATGTGGGCCGACGGAAAGAAACTCACCCCAGGCGTCGATTTCTCCATGCGTGAGTATTCCCCTGGCGTACGCGGGACATTCCCTGTCTATCATGTTGATACCGTGAATTTTGACCCCGAAAAGATGTTTGCAGACCTGGCCAAGCCTGAATACGCCAACTGTTTCGTGGTCTGCGAGTTTTGGTTCTCCTATCGTCATGGAAAGGACTTCGCACGTCTGCAAAAACCCGGTGAATGCTCCAATGCTGGCGTCATCAATACTTGGACGTCACCTATCAAGTTCTATAAGGCTTACGGCCACCGTGTGGTGGAGAAACCCATCATTTGGGTGACACCCGAAGCCATCGAAGGTGTGAAATCCATCCGCGTGGATATCGACAACAAGTTCCTGAAAGACTACGAACTCTTCAATGTTATCGCCAAGGTGGAAGGTAGGAAACATGACAGTTGCTACGTGTTCACAGCGCACTACGACCATCTCGGCAACCTCGGCAAGAAAGTGTATTATGCCGGTGCCAACGACAACGCCTCCGGCACCGCCACCATAGTAACCTTGGCTGAGTATTACGCTCAACACCGCCCCGAATACGACATGTATTTCATCGCTTTCTCGGGCGAGGACGCCAACCTTCGCGGCTCGGAGTTCTATGCCAAGAACCCCATCGTGCCGTTGGAGCAAATCAAATACCTTTTCAACATTGACATGATTGGTGACAACAATCCGGTGCAATATTGCGAGGTCAGCGAGGAGGGGATGCGTGGTTTCGCCTTGTTTGAGCAAATCAACAACGAGAAGCACCATTTCAAGAGCCTGAACCGTGGCGAATTGGCCGGCAACAGCGACCACTATCCCTTTGCCACGCGCCACGTGCCCTGCATTTTCCTCGAGAATCAAGAAGGCGACGCTTTCCCCTATTACCACACCATTTTTGACACCTACGAGAACGCCGTTTTCGACAGCTATGAGCCAGTGTTTAGGCTGGTAAGAGATTTTGTGGAGCGGTACTAAGCCGCCCCGACGAATCCACATGACAGCAGCACTAGCGTTAAAACTAAGTAAGTGACGGTATTATAAAATCAAATCAACTCATCCTCGTTGATCAAATTGTTCAGCAAGGCATAGACGGTAAGGCCCGAAACCGACTTGATACCTGTTTTTCGAGTGATGTTCTTCCGGTGGGATATGACCGTATGGATGGAGATGTTCATCTGGTCGGCTATTTCCTTGTTCATCATGCCTTTGGCGACGGCCACCAGCACATCGGCCTCGCGTTTTGAGAGTTCCACGTCGTCGGTATTCTTCGTGGTTTCGCTCTGCGCAAATTCGTTCATCTTGCTGATGATTTTCGACCGCGTGTCGTTGATTTCGATAACCCCGCTGTATGGTGTCAACATGGAATGGTCGAGGCAGGAGGTCACTAAGGCAATCATGATGACTTGCGGGTGTTCTTTGCCCAACTGCGAAAGGAAATCCTTGTTGTGAAAACCTAATAGTGCAGGGTTGATAATCAGCAAATTGGCATCAGAAGCCACAATCTTCTCGGAGAGATGCTCGGGATTGTCAAGGCGCGAAACCACATCGAACTGCGCCATGCCATCGATGATCTCGGCCAACCCAATGGCAATCATCTCCGAGGCTTCACAAATGATGACACGGCTTCTCATGGTTGGACATTTTCAAGGGATTCAACGTATGGGATGAGAATGCGTTCCTCGATAAGTGAATGGCGATTCAGGTCGTCGCTCAATTCCATGATGTCATACGAAATCTCAATGCGTTCCTTGGGCAAGATGTCGCCTGGCAGGTATTTGAGCAGGATGTTCATCATGTCGTCGAGGGTATCCTGAATATTGGTGTGATTATGCTCAAACTCGTCAATCTTGTAGGAACCGGAGCGTTGTCCTTCGAGCAAGGCCTCAATATAAGGAAAAACCACTTCTTCCTCGTAGTATTGGATATGCCTCATCACCTCCTGTTTGTACTCGTCATAGAAATGGCTGAGCATCGGGCCGTATTTCTGTCCGCAGGCTTCGATAATGTTGTGCAGATGTTCCTCAATATGCGGAAAACGCTCGTCAAGATAATACCGATGCGAGGCTTTCAGATACGAGAGGAGATCACCCAGATCGATGTGTCGGAGTTCTTCCTTTCCCGGCCTGAAATTGCCGTTGGAGTAGATTTCGCAAATCATAAGGAAGAGATTGGTGTTGACACGGCTCATCTGACATACCTGAGCTACATTACGGTCGCCAAAGCCCAATCCAATGCCAAAACGAGGCAATAGTTGCAACAGCCGACGGTCATCCGTCAACAGTTCGGCAAATTTGGTGTTTTTTGAGAATGGTGTTTTCTTTTGGGGCATGATACAGCTTTTTTGATGTTGCAAAAATAGTAAAAATGCCCTCAGGTCGACATCCTTATTTGTGACGATTCAGCATCTCAAAAACCCCATAGAATAGGGATTTCACGGTTTGTGGGATGTCCGTTTCTTTGCAGCAGATTTTTGTCATACATCCTAGGATGAGTTTTGAGTTAGTTTTCAGATGCAGGGACAAAGTTTGTTCCTGCATCTTTTTTGCGAAAGCCCAAAAATTGTATTTTTGCGGCATTATTGAGACCACACCAAAGCTTTTTCAAAATGTTGGGCAACACATATATTATGAACTGAGTAAACCAGAATAACTTTATGAACAAATTGAACATTCCCCTGATGTGCACGCTGCTCTTGCTCTCGCTTGTAGTGTGCCCCATTCTTTACATCTATGTAGGTCCGGCGCTTAATGACTTGCAGTTGGAAACACTAAAAATCATCGGCATTGTCGCTGGATGTAGCGCTTTACTCTGCTTCACGTTGGGTGAAATCACCGGCAACAATAGTCAGGTCGACAAGATTTGGAGCCTTCTTCCTATCGCTTATTGCTGGATTATCGCTGTGAAGGGCGGCATGCATCCCAGACTCGTCGTGATAGCAGTATTAGCCACCCTTTGGGGCATTCGCCTCACATACAACTTTGCTCGAAAAGGAGCTTACAAACTCAAGTTCTGGGAAGGTGAGGAAGACTATCGTTGGGAGAAGGTCCGTGCCCTTCCTTTTCTTCAAAACAGAGCGGTATGGATGGCTTTCGACCTCTTTTTCATCTCCGGCTATCAGAACGCACTCATACTCATGTTCACCTTCCCCGCGTTGGTCTGCATGGGTTCCACCGTGCCCTTCGGCTGGGTGGATGTCGTTGCCGCCATCCTGATGTTTGGCTTCATCGTTTATGAAACGGTAGCCGACGAACAACAATGGAAGTTTCAGTGCAAGAAATGGGCCATAATCAAGTCTGGAAAAACGTTGGAAGAGCTTCCTACGCCCTACAACAAAGGCTTTAATACCATCGGGTTATGGAATGTGAGCCGTCATCCCAACTATATGGCCGAGCAAGCCATCTGGGTAAGCCTCTATATTTTCTCCATCGGTGCCGGTGTCGGCATAGTCAACTGGAGCATGATTGGAGCCTTGCTGCTGATTGTCCTCTTTACAGCTAGTACTAACCTTGTCGAAGGTATCAGCGGCGACAAGTACCCGGAATACGCTGAGTATTGCAAAAAGGTGAACAAGTTTTTCCCAGGGCGTAAATACGAGGCGTAATCAAACAAGGACTAATTTGAGAAAGAACTAGTGCCTTTAGTCAAAAAATGAAAAGAGTCGCAACCATTATGATTACGACTCTTTTTTCATTGTGTTTATTGGTTTAAAAAGTTATCATTTTTTGCAATACTTAGCAGGATAGTAGCCCATGAGCCAGGCTATTAGTTTACATGCAGCGTTGTTGACCTTAGGAGTGAGCTTGGCCCAGACACCTTCAGTGAGAGGCAGGGTGTTGGTCGTCAATGGTTTCCGTCAAGTAGTGTCAGTCAGGATTTCTTTCTGTTTGACACCAGCGGCGTCGAGGTAGTTGATTTCCACGTCGGCGACATTCAGCACGTCGGGGCTGACGGAGACGTAATACAACATCTTCACCTCGGGGTTCTTGTTTTCTTTTTTGCATTGTGTGAACTGTGTCACTGTGAGGCCGCAAAGCACGACTGCGACCAAAGTCATTAAAATGTTAGGTTTCATTTTTGAATGATGTTAATTGATTAATAATGTGTTAATTAATAATTCAAGTTTTGCACATCTCTAAGGGATGCATAAGGTTGATGCTGTTTGTTTTACCGATAGCAAATCCCTACTGGATTAGTCGAACGCTATGGCAGGGCATCCCATCGGGATGCACGTTCGGTAAAAAACGAAACCTCGGGACAACTGCATCCCATCGGGATGCACCACAACTAGCGAAACTTGAATACATATTTTATCGAAATGCCAAAACGTATAACAAAAGTCGTAGCTCTCTGACCGGTAAAATTAGCACATTTTGTAGCTCGATAAAGAAAAAAGCACTATTTTTGCCGTCGGATTTGGGTTCTTACCAAAGATTAATAGGGAACCCCGTGAAAATCGGGGGCTATGCCCGTAGCTGTAAGTTCCACCAAGGTCTGCGACACCTATGTCACTGATATTCGTTATCGGGAAGACGCCGCAGGCTGGAACAAGCCAGAAGACCTGCCCTTTTCCAATATTCGCAGCTTTCGGGAACAAGAGCTTGGGAATCAAAGGGAAACGCATCGGCTTCCTGTTTTTCCATTTTGTCCTCTTGCTGCTGTTTTTGAAGTTGAACAAGTAACAACTGTGTTTATGAAGAAACAGTATCAAGCAGTTACGGCTGAGGAGGCCGTCAAAGTCATTAAGTCGGGCGACCACGTCCACATCAGTTCGGTATCAAATGTGCCGCAATGCCTCGTGAAGGCTCTATGCGACAGAGACCACATTTTCATTACCTCTGGAATATTATCGGATAATTGGCAAGGGATTTCGAGACACGAGACACGAGGCGGGGTTGGTCACGTGACCCGTAGTCTCGATTCCCGAGTCAATTTATAACTAAAACAGCCATGTTCAAAAGCATCAATTTTGTAGAGATATTCAGCTCCTTCATCGTGATGGCGGCCATCATCGACATCTTTGGCTCCATCCCGATTTTCATGAGCATGAAGGAGCAACACAAGACCATCAAGGCGGGACAGGCCTGTCTGACGGCCTTGGGCTTGTTTCTGGCGTTCTTCTTCGCGGGCGACGCCTTGTTGAAACTTTTCGGCATCGATGCGGCTTCGTTTGCTGTCGCTGGTTCTTTCGTACTTTTCATTCTAGCCGTTGAGATGATTTTGGGTCGTGAAATCATCAAAAACGATGGTGGCAAGAGCGGAGCCAGCATCGTGCCGATAGCCTTCCCGCTGATAGCGGGACCAGGCGCGCTGACGGCCTTGCTCTCCCTGCGCGCCGACTATGCCGTTGTCAATATTATCATCGCGCTGTTACTCAACATCTTATTGGATTACATCGTCATCAGCCAACTCGACCGAATCCAAAAACTTTTGGGCGAGAACCTGATTTTCATTTTGCGGAAGTTCTTCGGTGTCATCCTTTTGGCCATCGCCGTGAACATGTTTGTGAACAACATCTCCGCGATTATTGCGAGTGTGCCGAAATAATCTTTATATAACTAAAATCCTTGGTGTTGGCCAGTGGCGGTCTACTGTCACTGGCTTTTTTGTGACTTCATCGCTCTCGTTGTTGAAGCAGAACATATAGCCATCCGTTTCGACATTTCTGTTTCGCACAGTTTTTTTTAGTACTTTTGCAAACAAATAAATGGTCATGGGTATCACTGTCGGATTATTGATTCCATTGTTGGGCACCATGTTAGGAGCTTCGTTTGTTTTTTTCATGAAGAAAGACATGTCGCCGCGCTTGCAGAAATCGCTATTGGGCTTTGCTTCAGGCGTGATGGTGGCTGCCTCGGTGTGGTCGCTGCTCATTCCTTCCATTGAGATGCGGGCGGATAATGGCAGTTGGTCAGTGTTGCCTGCAGCGATAGGTTTTCTTGCTGGTGTTGGCTTTTTGCTGCTTTTGGACGAACTGACACCTCACCTGCATCTGGGAGCCAACCAGCCCGAGGGGCCCCATTCAAAGCTCTCTCGCACGGCCATGTTGGCATTGGCCGTCACTATCCACAACCTGCCTGAAGGCATGGCGGTGGGTGTGGTGTTTGCTGCTGCATCACAAGGTGCAGAAGGCATTACGTTGGCCAGTGCCGTAGCGGTGTCGCTCGGCATCGCCATCCAAAACATCCCTGAAGGAGCCATTATCTCCATGCCCATGTGCGCCGAAGGCAATAGCAAGGGGCGTTCGTTTCTTATCGGCAGCTTGAGCGGTGTGGTGGAGCCGTTGGGCGGTCTGTTGGTGGTACTATTGGCCGCATGGCTCACCCCTATCCTACCCTACATGCTAGCCTTTGCAGCCGGTGCCATGTGCTACGTAGTGGTCGAGGAGTTGATCCCCGAGGCTTCTTCGGGCGAACATTCCAACCTCAGCACCATTGGTTTCGCTGTCGGCTTCGTGCTGATGATGGTTTTGGATGTGGTAATGGGGTGATTTGCAACAAAAAGAACATTATGAAATTTGCATTTCTTGCACATTGCTTTTTTGCCTATATTCAAAAGTGGTATTCCTAAATTTGGCACTATTATCTTGCTGCAAAACATAATATCGTATCTTTGCAGCCTCAAAACTAAACTTACTTAATTATGATGAAGAAGAAAATTTACCTCGTTTTATTGTTACTCGCATTCTCAGGCTTCGCCAAGGCGCAAGGGCTCGCATCAACCGCCAACTGGTTTGGATACATATTACCTCCCAGTCCGGCAGAATACCAGTATATCTCTTTTACTATGCAGGATTTAGGGTCGGTGTCCGTTGCGTCGGACGTGATTTCTCCTGTGTCGACGGCCACCTTTGCCAATGGCTATGTCTGGAGTGTGAATAATGACAACGGCTATAACATTTGCAGGTCAAGCTTTGATGCCGCCAACAATATTATCGGAGCACCTGAAGTGATGATTGCCAACATCCCATACGTCAACGATATGGCATACAATCCTGCCGACGGATTGATTTACCTCATTACAGAAGAGCACCTGAAAAGCTTCAATCCGGCTAATCCCACTAACATCCAAGACCATGGCGTGATAGCGCATGATGGCTTCAATCTGGCTATCAACATGGAGGGTAACGCTTATATGATAAGCTCTTGGGGTGAGTTTGGTTCATTGAATCTTTCCAATGCACAATTGACCATCATCAGCCCTATTGATTTGCCGATAAAAATGGCTTTTGACATGCTGACGGGCGAACTGTTTGGCGCTCATTATGGCAATTTGTATCAGCTTGACCCCAATACTGGAGCTTATACCGTATTGGGCGCGCTCCATGACGGAGGCGATGGCTATGATCCCACCTGCCTGTTTATGACCTATGGCAGCTCCAATCCATCGGAATTCACGGTCGGTGATTTGAACTATCGTGTGAATGCTGACAATGTATCCGTAACGGTTACAGGCCATGTCGACGGTTACAATGCCCAAGGAGCCTTGAACATTCCTGAATCGGTGAGTTACGAGGGCCATAATTATGCCGTGACCGTCATCGGAAACACCGCTTTCATGTATTGTTTCTATCTGACCAGTTTGACTATCCCGAATTCAGTGACCACCATCGAGGAGGGCGCCTTTGCCTATTGCTCAGGTTTCACTGGCGATTTGGTGATTCCTAATTCAGTTGTGACCATTGAGCCGAGTGCATTTCACACATGCTATGCTTTTGACGGAGATTTGATTTTAGGGAACTCTGTTTCGACTATCGGCGCCTGGGCTTTCAATTCATGCGACGGCTTGACCGGCGTGTTGAACATTCCGAGCAACGTGACAACCATTGGCGAAGACGCTTTCGTGTATTGTAATTTCAGCGGCATTGTGGTCGACCCAGAAAGCCCCACTTATGACTCCAGAAACGATTGCAACGCCATTATTTTGACTAGCACGAACGAGTTGGTCACAGGCTGCAAGAATACGGTTATTCCCAATACCGTCACTGCCATTGGCAACAACGCGTTCAAGGGCATCAGGGGGATGACATCAATTGAAATCCCGAGTTCGGTAGTTTCCATCGGTAACAACGCTTTTGCCACATGCTTTGATTTGACGGGTGACTTGGTGATTCCGAATTCGGTGACTCATATTGGGGAGAGCGCGTTTTTCCAGTGCGAAGGATTAGATGGGAAGTTGACATTAGGCGAATCCGTTTCTTACATCGGCGACTGGGCTTTCAGAAGGTGCTCACACATTTCGGAGGCAGTTTCTTTGGCGGCCACCCCTGCCACACTTGGAAACGATTTGGGCGGCATGGTGTTTGCCGAATTTGGCATTCCCGTCCTTACCGTTCCTTGTGAATGCAGCGATGCTTATCGGAACTCCGCTTGGTACGACCCATACGGAATGGTTGGTTTCTATGAATTCATTGAAGATTGCAGCGCGGTTTCGGAAAACGAGCCTGTTGTTACAGCGGTTTATCCCAATCCGACATACGGCAAGGTAAAAATCGAGACTGAGAGCATCCAGAGCATCACCATTTTCAATATCCTTGGAGAAAAAGTACATGAAAGCACCGCCAATGGCGATGTCTTTGAATATGACTTCAGCCAGCAAAAAGCCGGCATGTATTTAATCAAGGTTGAGACAGCGAAGGGCGTTGAAACGAAGCAGGTGACGGTTTTGTAAACTGTTTTTATTGCTATGAGCTGCGGCTTTTTTGTACTTTTGCAGCAAATCTAGGATTCAACGAAGTTAATTTCAGCTCAAAATGCAAAAAGCCAATATCATCCTATTATTGCTAATCGCCTGCATCATGGCATCTTGCGGCGATTCCAACACAAGGTATGTCAAGAAAGCCGTCTGCATCATGGACAAGAACGGCATCTATGCCCAAGGCCCTGAATGGGAGCAAGCCAAGTTAGCGGCACTGGCGACATCTCCTTCATCGCTGGGAGAAGCGCAGGAGATCGTCATTCAAGCTGGTAAAGTGGCCGGAGGCAAGCATACTTTCCTGATGACGTCAGATGAAGTTACGGAAAACAACACCTCCGCTTGGGAGATGCCAACGGTTGAGCTTTTGGAAGAAGGCATTGCTGTCATCAAATTACCGCCTTTTTCGGGCAATGAGGAAGAGGGTATACAGTATGCCAACACGGTGTTGGACGCACTCCCCGACACGTTAAAAGGCGCCATAATCGACCTGCGTGGTAACCGTGGAGGCAACATGTATCCAATGATTGCCGCAGTGCATCGTTTCTTGCCCGACGATATCATCTTGCAATTGCGAACCCGCAAATTCAACATGGAAATCAATGTTGACTACGTGACGAGAGTGGCTAAGGTGGAACGACAAGCGGCTATGGATTGTCCCGTGGCACTTCTGACCGACGAGTGGACCGGAAGTTCGGGCGAGGCCGTCTTGCTTTGCTTCCGTGGATTGGAAAACACACGCACATTTGGCTTTCCTACTGCTGGCTATGCCTCTTGCAACCAGCCGTTTATGCTCCCTGACGGCTCGCAACTTGTGCTTACCACCGGAACCGATATCGCCCGCACTGGCGAAGAATTTTGCGACGACCCTATCCAGCCTGATGTGCTGACCGAAACACCTTTTGAGGACGCATTGGAATGGCTCAACAAAATGAAGTCAGGATTTGTCACTATCGACGACAGCATCAAAGTGCATTATAAGATTTGGAACCCCTCAGCCGAACAGGAGGCAAAGACCCTCTGCTTCGTTCACGGATTCGGTTGCGACATGAACACATGGGAGAAACAGTTTGAGGCGTTCCGCGATGAAGACATGCAACTCGTGTTCATCGACCTGCCTGGCTATGGATTGAGCGACAAGCCGCAAGTGGACTACACTTTCGATTTCTTCGCCCATGCCATCAACGAGGTGTTGAATGTAAACAAAATCAAGGATGCGGTCTTTGTGGGACACAGCCTCGGTACACCCGTATGCCGCCATACGCTGATGACCACCGACCATAGTGGTGCTTTGGTGGATGTTGACGGCGTCTATTGCTTCTACGACGGCACCGAGACCCCCGAATATGTAGAGGCTATCAACCAATTCGGCCATGCTTTCGACGGCCCCGACTGTCGCGAGGTCATCATGGGATTCGTCTCGTCGCTGGCAGGCCCCGACACACCGCAAGAAGTCACTAATTATGCAATGTCGGTAATGCCTGAAACGCCCCAATACGTAGCCTCCAGCACCATGCAACACCTTGTGGAGCGTGAGTGGTGGCCAAACACGCAGCTTACCATCCCCGTGATGGTTATCTGCACACAAAATAGTGGCCTGGAGCCCGATAACGAGCAGAAGATGCGGGCACTCTACCCCAATCTTGACTACATCGAGTTGACTACTTGCGGCCACTTCATCCACATGGAGCAGCCTGAGATGTTCAACGAAAAATTGAAGGTTTTCATTTGTGATAACAAACAGGTTGAGTAAATCATCTGTCCCAATGTTAGAAAACTCGATTTAGAATAAATGAAGAAATACAAACCCGTCATCATCATCTTCGCCGTTTTGCTCGCCATCTGCTGCATATTGGCGATATCGTCACGTTCAATTATCAGGGGCTTGCGAACCGATGGAAAGTACGGTCCCGATATCTTTAGCTTCGAGAAACGCGAGGTTGACACGATTGCTAATGGCGAAGTGGCATTTATTCCAGTACTGTTTGAGCAGCTGAGCGGTCCTTGGGAACTATGCAACAACGATGAAAAATCTATCCAAATAATGTGCGAGGACATTCATTCTCAATACCCTGAAGCCACTTTGCAAGATGTTTATAAGACCTGCTATCAGGACTATTTTGGCGCCGAGCATCTGATGAGCGACACGGCGGCGGCACAACAATACCTTCAAAGTGAATTTGAAGAATGTCGCCATACTGACATGAGCCTAATGCCCAAGCGAGAGCCGACAGGATTCAGGCATCGTTTTACTCGCATCAACCTTGCTTGTGTAGTTGATAGAGAACTGACTGAAGAACAGTTGCTTGCCCTATTCATTGACGCGGCAAGCAAGGATAACGCTTTTGGCGATGCATGGGCGGAGGAATGGCAGAAAATTGAGCGCATCGCCCTGCGGGTTTGCCCCGATTGGGCCAATGAACCGCTGCAAACCGAACTCCGATTGGCGGCGGAAGGCAACCACGCCGTTAGGCATAGCGAGGCTTTCAGGAAAGCTTACAATCCTCATTATCGGATTGTTAGGGCAGAATGAATGGTTTCTCTTGCGGAGGTTCTGTTTTCCACTTATCGGGAAAAAGCGTGCTGCTATTATTACTTCTTCACGAACCTCACCGTACAACCCTCAGCTTTGATGGCATAGAGGCCAGGAACTAAGTTGCTCACATCGAGTTTGCCTTCGTAACGTTTCTGCATCACCATACGACCCGTCATGTCGAAAACGCTGACGCTTGCACCGTCCATGACATCCAAATGGAGTATGTTGTCGGCGGGATTCGGCCAAATGGCAATGCTTTCCGCAGTCTGTTCGGCAATGCTGGTAGGATTGGTTATTTGGAAATAAATAGTCAAAGCCATGTAATTTCCGTTCCACATCACATAACTGCCACTCGGATTGAAGGGAGATGAATCCCCATTATAATAAACCGTAAGATTCCCATCAAAAGCGAAACCGTCTTCAGGTAGAAATCTAATACCCATCTGATAGAAAACATCATCTCGGTCAAACAGGTCTTCTTCTTCAAGTGAACCGCCACCCCATGGCACTGAGTCGTTGCGATACCACCACCGCACCTCGTCTATAACATAGTGGGCATCTGAAGGCAGTTCCAAATCGAAATCAGGGTGCTCACCCCAGGCTGGAGCTGTGTAACCTTCCACATAAATTGCATCGATAATCTCGGGCTGGGTTGCTTGCGGCACCATGAACAAGCCGGTAAGCTGCGTTCCAAGGCCAATCTCGCCAAGTGAAGTCGTCGCACCTGTTTCTGTATCCACCTGGTACAATCCGTGGTCGCTCGAAGTGGAAAACTGCGCCCAATAAAGCTCGTTGGTGTCGAGGTCGAAGGCCATGCTTTGCGTGTACCACACCTCTTTGCCCGTAGGTCCGACCAAGGTGGTGGCTGCATTGTTGAGATCTATTTCATATAAGTTACCACTCTCGTAAGCCACGCCGTAGGCCTGTCCTTGGCCATTGGTGGCAAGCGTCCACAGCCTCACATCAAAATCCCCAACGACTTCAATCTCCGAGGGCGTGGTGAGATTGGAGCGTTTCAAGTAACTGTAGTACTGGCTGTCCTGACATAAATAATACATCATCCCATCCACGGGATTATAGGCCATGTCGATGTACAAGTTGTATTGTTCCAATGCCGGCACAACCGTCTCATAATCGCCGAGGGTCTGCGTCTCCTCGTCAAAAGGTGCTTTGCAGAGGCTTCTTGTCATGGTGACAAACCACACATACCCATCCACATAGGTCGCGGCCCAAAGTTCGGGGAACGTTTCGGAAACTGCCTGTACCTCATTGGGGTTCTGCGAGGTAAAGGTGATGAATTTGTTCTGCCAATTTTCACCATTGAAACAAGTACGGGCATAGCCGTACCATTGGGTGTTTTGTGCATTGGCGATGCTGAAAATGGCCGTCAGCACTACGGTCATCCAAATACGTAAAGATCATTTCATATCGTTAAAGGTTAATTTGATTTCTTGCGGCAAAAGTAAGAAAAATGATTATCTTTGCCACCAAAAAATGTCATTCGATGGAAACCAGAAAACAAATAGCAGTAGAAAAGAAAAACTGTGGCCACAATTGCGCACAAGCCATACTTTGCACCTACGCTGACATCGCGGGCATCGACGAAGCAACCGCCATGCATCTTGCCGCTCCCTTCGGGGCTGGTATGGGCAACATGGAGGGAACTTGTGGAGCGATTGTTGGTGCTGGTCTTGTCTTGGGTTTAGCCGGTGCTTCAACAAAGCAGATGCGCCAGATTATGAACAAGTTCCAAGAACGCAATGGAGCCACGCAGTGCAAGTTGCTGAAGGGTGTCGGCACGGGGAAGGTCCTCCGTGAGTGCTCCGATTGTGTTGCCGATGCGGCTGAGTTTTTGGAGGAACAAATTGGATAAAAAATTGAAGTGCATGACAATTATCTGTACCTCTGCCTGAATTCCGACGGCGACATCCCTTCCTGCCGTTTGAAGAACTGGCCAAAGGCCGACTGGTCGGGGAAACCGAACTGGTCCGCAATCTGCTGATGCGTCATTTCGGTGGTAAGCAAAGCGTTCTTGATTTGGCCAACCAGGAACTCATTGATGAGGTCTTTGGGCGTTTTGCCCGTTTCCTTCTTGCAGACTTTGAAAAGATAACGCTCTGAAACGCAGAGTCTCTCAGCATAAAACGGGATGTTGCGCTGTCCCGAAAGGATGTTTTCGCCTACCAACTCGAAGAAATGGTTCAAGAGTTGGCGGGAACGTTTGCTGTTGTCGCTTTGCGTGGTATTTTCGGGTCTGTCGGAAGCGTTATAGAGCGTTAGCAAAAGATGCACCAGCAAGGCTGTAATCATTTTGTTGCGGGCAACGAGGTTAGGCTGCTCAACGGCGACACGAAGCAAATCATAGTCAGCGGCAAGCATTCGGTTGAAAGGCTCGTCTATCGTTTTGTCAGACCAAAACGCCATCTCCAAAGAGCCAAAATCAGCCTCCGCCCCGAGCAGGGCATATACCACATTCATCAACGGCTCATCGAAAACAAGGACTTCCATCCTCATATTGCGAGAAGAAGAAACCACTTTGAACTGGATCCCTTCCGGGACTACGAAAACCGTGTCAGCTAACAATTTGTGTTTCTCTTGCTCAAAAGAAACCGTGATGGTGCCATGTTGCACGTGGCACAGCCAAAACTTCGATAGCTCAGTTTTGACGATAGCCGTTGCATGGTCATATTGTTGAAGGATGTAATTCATGCTGCAAAAATACAAATAGTTCCGAAAACATACAATATCGGTTCACTTTTATAAACCATGCCTGTTTTCGTAAAGCCTATTTTTGCAACTTCAAATTTGTAGTGTATGAAGCTTAGATATTTGACAGTATTGTCGGCGTTAGCCTTCCTGCTCTTTTCGTGCGGCAACAATTCACCAGAGGAACAAAACGTGCCCGAAACACACGAACTGCTCACGGTGGCCATGCAGGACTACACAATGAGCACGGAATATCCTGCCTCGATTCAAGGCAACCAGGACATCAAGATCATTCCTCGTGTTGAGGGATATCTGCAAGGTGTGTATGTGAAGGAAGGTGATGCGGTAAAGGCAGGTCAGCTGTTGTTCCGCATCGATGATGCCACTTATCGTGCGGCGGTGGAGTCGGCCAACGCCAATGTTCAGATGATGACCGCCGCCTTGAACAGGGCGCAACTGGAATACGACGGCAAGAAAACGCTTCGCCAGCAAGAGATTATCTCTGACTTTGAACTTTCACTTGCCGAGAGCGACCTTAATGTGGCGAAAGCCAACCTCGCGGCAGCAAAAGCGGCGCTTACTTCTGCACGCAACGACCTCAGCTATACCGAAATCCGCAGCCCTTCCAATGGCGTGGTGGGTCGTATCCCTTACCGCAAAGGTGACCTCGTAGGGCCTTCCATCCAAGACGGCCTCACTGTGGTGGCCGACAACGGTCAAATGCGCGTTTTTTTCTCGATGACAGAGAACACCGTGATGCAGTACCTGGCCGAATACCAAAGCCTCACGGATGCGATAAGCCATTTCCCTGAACTGCAATTGCAACTGTCTAATGGCCTGGTGTACGAACAAACTGGCCATGTGGAGAGCATCAGCGGTGTGGTGGACGAGCGCACAGGTGCCGTCTCGGTTTGCGCTCGCTTCGACAACCCCAACGGGATGTTGCTCAGCGGCGGCACTGGCAAGGTCATTTTACCGACCTCGCTTCATAACGCCATCGTCATTCCACAAGAGGCTACCTACGACATTCAGGATAAAGTTTACGTGGTGAAAGTGGTCGATGGCAAGGCGGTTGCCAGCATGATTCAGGTGGAATCCGCCACTGACGGGAAATCATACGTTGTGATTGATGGGCTGAAAGCCGGTGAGGTCATCATCGCCAAGGGCGCGGGGTTTGTCAGAGAAGGAACAAAAATCAATTTCGCAAACTAAACCATGAACGAGCAAGCCTACAGATCGTCACCCATTTTGAAGCTGTTTTTCAAGTGTACCCTGCCTGCAATGGTCGGCATGGGCTTCTCTGCCGTGTATTCCGTCATCGACGGCATCTTTGTCGGCCATTACATCGGGCAAGAAGCCTTGGCGGCGGTCAATCTGGTAATGCCGATGGTCATGATCATCGCGGCTGTGGCCGACATGATTGCAACCGGCTCCTCCGTGCGTGTCTCCATCCTGTTGGGGCAAGACAAGAAAGAAGAGGCCAGCCGTGTGTTCTCGGTGTGCCTGGCTTTCATCACCGTTATCTCAACGCTCTTTGGCCTGCTCGGTTTCTTTCTTGCGGAACCACTCATCCGATTGATGGGTGCCAAGGGGCTGACGGCTGAGTATGCGGTGCAATACCTGCGTGTGTTCTCGCTGTTCATGCCACTTTGCTCCATCTATTTCTCCACCGACAACTACCTGCGCGACTGCGGCAAAGTCCGCCTGAGCATGGTCATCAACATCGTTTGCTCAGTGCTGAACATCGTGCTTGATGCGCTATTCATCGTCGTATGGCACAAAGGCTTGTGGGCAGCGGCATTGGCCAGCTGCATCTCGATGACAGTGGGCGCGGTTTGGTCGTTGACACCTTTCTCCGCCAAGAAACTGCCGCTAAAACTCACCAAAGGCCGTATCTCGGTCAATCAGATGCTGACCATCATCGCCAATGGCTCATCGGAGTTTTTTGTAAGTATGGCTGGTTCCTTGTTTGCCATCATTATCAACATCGTGCTGCTGAAGCTGGGCGGTTCCACGGCGGTGGCGGCGGTGTCTATCGTGGAATACATCGCGAGCCTCACGGGCATGGTGATTTACAGCATGTCGGATGCCTTACAGCCCGCCATCAGCTATTGCTTCGGTGCGGGACTCCTGCCAAGGATGCGCAAGATGCAGCGTGTCGTCATGTCGGCAGCCGCCATCCTGTCCTTGTTTGCCATGCTGTTTCTGCTCTTCGGCGGGAAGCTGCTGTTGCCGCTGTTCGTTAAGGACGGTGACGTGGCATTATATGACATGAGTCTGCGCGCCATGCGGTTTTATGCGCTCAGCTATCTCGTGAGTTGGGTGGAGATGACGCTGGCTGGCTATCTGACCGCCTTGGAGAAGCCTTGGCATTCCTTGGCCATCTCCCTGTTGGGCACTTTCGTTTTCCCCTTGGTGTTTTTGGCCATCCTCGTCCCGATTTGGCAACTCGACGGTGTCTGGGTGCTCAATTTCGTTTCCAGCGTTTTCAGTGCAGTTGTGGCGGTGGTGATTGCAAAAAAGGCATTGAAACCAATCGAAGCCTAGCGGCAAAAACTAATAACAGCGAAGCAAAATAAACTAATAAAA